>CAYOJS010000093.1:4022-6898 GCA_964404345.1 uncultured Methanosarcinales archaeon | reverse complement strand
AACCGCAGCCTGGACGCCACGGGTTGAGCGCCGAGCGAAACCCGTGGTAGTTCACTATTTGCCTAAAAGTTTTAGATTCTATTTTTGGCTTTGTATTTATAAACTATCCAACGGACTCTTCACTTTACGCAGTTGTTCTGAACTTACATGGGTATATATCTGGGTCGTTTGAAGATTACTATGACCTAAGAGTTCTTGGATGATACGGATGTCGGTACCTGATTCTAATAGATGTGTGGCAAAGCTATGACGAAGTTTATGTGGGGTGACGACTTTTTGAATGTTGGTTCTTTTCGCGGTACGCTTCAATATTTCTTGGATGTTTCGAGTACTCATACAGCCGTTCTCGCCGGGAAAGAGAGGGCCTATTCGAAGACCTTGTTCGGTGATGTATGCTAAAAGAGTATTCACCAGACTTTCGGATAAAATGAACATCCGGTCTTTAGAACCCTTTCCCTTTCTCACCCAGCCCATTCTTTTAGTGAGTTCTAGATCTTCTACTTTCAGGTTGGCGAGTTCGGAAACCCTAAGGCCTGATGCATATAAAAATTGGATGAGCAGACGGCTTTTGTTGGTGGGAGCTGCTTCAATTAAGGCTTTGACTTCTTCCTTAGAAAGGACGGTGGGAAGTTTTTTAGGGATCTTGGGGGTTTTCAAGTTTGCAAGCATGGGGTTCTTTACGATCTCATGAAAAAAGAACTTCAATGATGCCTTGACCACAGCTAGGCTTGCAGGAGCCATTTTTTTGTCTGCGATCAAATCCGCTAGGTAATTCCGGACGTCTTCCACATCCATGTTTTCAATGGGTTTGTTGGTGCTTTTGAGGAAAGTACTTACATGGAAAAGATAGGCTTTAACTGTTTTAGGGCTACTGCCTCTTAGTTTAAGGTCGGTTTCTAACTTTTTGAGGTCACTGGTTGTTTCCATGCTTAAAACACGCACTTAATATACATTAGACGCGTGTTTATATAAGGGTTTCGGTAGGGTAGGATGGGTTGAGCTTAAGTCAAGCTCAAAAGGGCGTTGAAGGGCGCATTTAGGGGTAAGAGGTAGCTCCTGAAGCAAAAAATGCGGTGCTTAAGAGGTGTTGAAACTTTGGGTAGATCTCGCGCGTTTCTTTTTTTAAGAAATTTTTTATGGCGTTCCTTTTTTGATGATGCTATTTTTGATGACATTCTTTTTGATCGTATTGTTTTCTATATTGCATTATTTGTGCTAAAAACTTTAAGCAAATAGTGGAGTTTTTGATGGAAATTGGTGTCTAAAAGATTTAAGTAGTGTCTAGAATTTTTGAATTCATTTTCTGCCTAACAATGCATCATAATTTTTTTCAATTAGGGTATCTTCATTCTTTACTTTTAAATCTCTAAATGTAATAGTTACCAAAATTGAAATAAATACTAAGTACGAACTAATTTGGGTTACTAATGAAACTTGGGTACCTTTTCCAAAGTTATATATCAAAAAACCAGTCGCTATAGTTAGAAAAGTGAGACTCACTTGAAGATTGGTTTTTTTATTTCGTATAAATTTAAGTTCATCTATTCTATCTCTGTGCCAGGCTTTGGAAGGCATATTCGCGAGAAAATAGATGTTCCTCTTATACTTTAATGTAGGTTGACAATTGATTATTTAAAACTTTTAAGAAATACTTACAATTTTAGCCATTAAACTTAATCTAAAATATCTAAGCAATAACTATAATATTTATTGCAAATGGTTATATATGTCTTTGATTTTCTAAGTCTTATGGTTGGTGCACTGGATGAATTGACTGCGCAAGCAGAGATTGCATTTCCTCGTCCTGTCAAGTTTCCTGAATTGGAAGATTTTTTGGATCATCTCTCACGGCAACCTGGAATTGAAGTTGAGTACGATGTGAGAACAACTGTCCGACTGGGGAATGAGGATGTGCCTTCGGAAGGTGGCCGTAGAACCACTACTGTTGTAGATCATGGATCTATTTCTGCACGATTGACACTGGGTGAAGGGGAAAGTTCTCAAGTTGTGAGTCGACGTTCTCGCTTTACCGTTCCGGAAGCGCGAGAACCAGGCCATTATTTAGGAATACATTTTAGGCTTGATTTTGGAAGTAATCTTCGAGATTACCCTGCAGGAGAACGTGAAGTTTGGGCCTTAGTTCGCAGACACGTAGATGCTTATCAACGCTTCGATTAATCATTTCTTTAATTTCGGCTTTAACCCAGCAAAATACTTGGCAAATAGGCCATAGAACAATCGTGCCTGAGACTTCCCATTTGAAGTGAGTTGATAGACTTTTCGACGGCCGAACTGTTCCATCTTGACGAGACCCTTCTTCTTTAAGTTTTTCATGGCGGGATAGATGGTGCCTGGTGTTAGCATGGCTCCTCGACGGGCGCCGATGCGCTTAGCAAGGTCTTCGCCGGTTGACCTTTTCTGTGCTAACTCATGTAAGATCATAAAGGTCAAAAAGCCCTTGAGCTCGACGACAGGCCTCTTCTTTGAAGGGGCTTTTTTAGCTGTTTTTTTCGCCATTTTTTCATTCTAGAAACACTAGTTTATATATTTATTGGTTTTGCGATATTTATATTTTAACTTATTGGGAATAAGATACTTAGATCTTTCTTTTTAGCATATTGAGAATTACTTTGACTGTTTTTTCTGGACTCTGGTGTGAATTATCTAGCTTGATTTCATTGGGTAGTGGTCTTCGGTTTATTACTTTTTTATTCCAAGTCAGCGCTTTTTTAACGTTCCTAAAACCGGAGTCTCTTGTTGGGATTAAAACACGTTTCTTGAGTGTTTTATCGTCGAGAACCAAAGTAAATATTCGGTATTCTTTTTTAGGAAAAAGTTTTGGACCTAAAGCAGGAGCATTTTTAACGTCATATTCT
>CAYOJS010000093.1:3478-4012 GCA_964404345.1 uncultured Methanosarcinales archaeon | reverse complement strand
TCACGATCACGTTTTTATACCCTTTTTTCAAGTAATGCCTTAACATGAAAACAAGATTTTCAAACGACATCTGCTCTTCCTTTTTAGAAGCCTTTTTCCACATTCGGTCTAGGTGGAATTCTCGTATCCAACCAAAATCAACATAGGGAGGGTTTTTCAGCTTTTTTTGCAATAAGCGGCAAACGGTTGTTTTCCCCGTTCCGGGAGCACCTGCTAAAAAGATTAAGCCGACCATCTCCTCTTCTAACCCTTTTTTACTTTAAAAGGTTTCTTATTCTGATCTCTTTTTGAGTTTATAAATTCTAAATCCCTTCGCAAGTCTATTTCCTATTATAGGTACTTGCATTATTCGATCAAGTTTTGCTTGCTCTGTATCTGCCCAAACCCTAAAACTGGGTACGAAACTATTATCTACATACTGCAAATTGATGATACCTAATCGCTTTGCTTCCATTGCTACTTCTTGTCTTTCTTCTTCGGAAAGGGCACCTCTTGATGTATCGTATACTGCGAATAATGTTAAGCCTCCTTTTT
>CAYOJS010000093.1:1850-3468 GCA_964404345.1 uncultured Methanosarcinales archaeon | reverse complement strand
TGGTTATCTGCCCTTAATGAGATGGCAGCTTCTATTTTTAGATCATCATCTAACCTTCCGAACACCGCTTCATATACCTTCATTAAATATCGATCTATCGCTTTAGGCTTGCATTCCGTTCCTAATTCTGGAAAAGCAAATAATGCCACATCCACTAATGCGTCTGGAAGTTTAGATCCTAATAAATCATCTTGCACTAATACAACCCCTCTTTGATTTTTCACTCTTGAAGCATCCAACTCTAATCTTGCTTCAATCCCCGTCCTTCTTAAATTTTGTTGTGCTTCCTCTAACATCTCCCTAGAAGCATCTGTTCCGATCACTAATTACGTAACCTTTCGAATGAACTCTTTTTAGTACTTCTCCTGAACCGCAAGCCACCTCAATAAAAACCCCGCCTTCTATTCTAGGAAGATGCTCTGCTATCTTATCATACGCTTTTTGATACTCTGGAGAACGACTCCTCTCTAACCACCATTGAACCTTCTTTGTATCATACATTCATCAGAGGATGTTTGGATATTTATAAGCGTTTGAACTACGTTGCCTTAATTCCGCTAGCACGCTCGTGATAGCCGCACTTGCCACAGGCAAACTCTGTTACTTCAGATTCGTCGCTAATCCAGATGCCTTTTGAAACCAATTGCGCCTTTTCAAAGCCACACTTCTTGCATGTGTGATCATACGAAGCCATGGGATTGATGCCATCCTCCAATACTCCGATGAAGGCCTTTTCCTTGAACTGCTCGGCTGTCTCCTTTTTATCCAGCATTTGAATGTGGCCGCAAGGGCAGATGGTACTTCCACGGCCTTTTTCAGGCTTTAAAATCGAACCACAAGAGGCGCAGAAATTCATACTGGACAGGTAAGCATAAGGTTTTTTAATGGTTCTGCTTTATGCTCACTATGCTCTTTCCCTGTACGGCGTGTGGCACTGGAGATCCTGCACGATGTGGGAAAACCAATTGTCCGGTTCTGGCTAAGTATTCTGGGCGCACGATTAAAATAGAAGGGAAAGAAGAATTTCAAGGCACCACACCTAATGTCTTCGTTGGAAGGTATGGTTACCCCCATATTCGAGCCGGTATTCTCAGCACAGAACAGTACGAACAGCATGACGCTCCTCGTGAATGGGCAAAGCAGAACTTCAACATCCCCAAGATTATTTCACTGAGACAGGAAATGATCAATTCAGCCTTCCATGTGCATGTGAAGGGCTTTCAACAACGATTTTTAGAAATGAGCCAAGAAATCGGCATGGCTGTAAAACCTGTGGATATCGAGGTGAAATTGAACAAGAAACCTGTTTATCGCATCAATTACCAACAAGAAGCAGCCCCTCATGGTCCTACATTAACATTAGAAAAAGCACAGTTTCTTGAGAATCCTAAGATTCCAAGACCTATTGACTATGTTGTATCGGATACAGACCTCAAAGCAACGGATGCCATTGGAAACCTTCACGAGAAAGGATATGACGAACAGCAACTAACGAAACTATTGAGCATAGGAACCTTAGGGGTCAAGATCGAGCGGAAATTGGTGCCAACGAGATGGAGCATTACAGCTGTGGATGATATCCTCGGTAAGCAGATGATTGAAAACCTCCAAGACTGCC
>CAYOJS010000093.1:0-1840 GCA_964404345.1 uncultured Methanosarcinales archaeon | reverse complement strand
CCTGAAATAGGCTACCAAGCCTATTACGGAGGCTACCTAGGCAATTACTACCTTTTGTTATTCTTTCCAGGCCCCTGGAGCTATGAACTCTTTGAGATGAGTGTGGATGGCAATCCTCACCCTAAAATTGGGACGGATTATGAGAGCATCTTTGGCCGCAAAACCTATGCTTCCAGCACCGTCGGGGGTTACTATGCCTGCCGACACGGCATCTTAGAAAAATTGAATCAACTCCGACGGAAAGCCTCTGTACTGGCATTGAGGTTTACCACCCCAGAATATACAGTTCCTTTAGGCGTATGGGTTTGTCGGGAAGCCACCCGAAAGGCTTTAGCCAAACAACCATTGATGTTTTCAGGGAAAGAAGAACTCATCCAATACGCTACCCGGATGTGTCTGCAGTACAAGATTGACCCCATACTCCTCAAACAAAGCAAACTCTTACACGAGATGAATACTCAACAACGACTGGACGTATTCTAACGCCTTAATGATTCCAATGAAAGGCGGTGAAATTCCACTGCGTCATACAACATGATTCCTTCTTGCTGGTCACAAACCACTTCTGTAATGCCGGATTCTACAATTAAATTTACTGCATTCTGTACGGGAAGGACCTCCAGTAGGATCTCTTTTTCCTTCTCTGACTCTTAAATGGTATAATCAGTTTTCCTACCGGTCTTGAGCGAGCCGGAGGCGAGCGATGACCAGTGGTAGAATAGGTTATTCTGAAGCTTTATGCAGTGCTCTTTTCGTCTATCGCGGCCGCCCCGAGCGAACGAAGTGAGCGAGCATGCCACCGGTGTTGAGCGAAGCGATCACCGGTGGTGGGCGGCCGCGTTGACTCGAGTCCCTTCTAAATTTCGACCTCTTGTTAGAGCGCCCCCAATTGCACTTGCTCTGTATGTCTTGTGTAAGAGCGGCAAATATCAAAGCCTCTTTCAGGATCGTAACAAGTGGTGGGTGAACATTCAAATCCGATTACTGGGCGATTAAATCCCATACTGATCTTTTCATATCCTTTTGTGATCACAACTCCTCTTTTCGATTGTCGATAGGGCTCTCTTTTGCGAGGCGCTCTGCTAAACCCAGCGCAGCCAATACTTCTCCTTCCTCTATTAGGGTACGCATTCGCCTCGAGACGCTGCACCTTTTAAATACCTTATCTTAGCAAAAGGTTTAAATACCGGTGAAATCAAAAACTCTCTATGCAACGAAGAGGACAAACAGCCCTAGAATTCTTGATGCTCAGAAAACGTTTGTTTTCTGGCCTCAAAAACTCGAAGGCTCAAACGGCTCTCGAGTTTTTGATGACGTATGGTTGGGCCATTATTGTCGTCCTGGCGGCTATTGCAGCTCTGGCTTATTTTGGCATCCTTTCGCCTGATCGATTCTTGCCTGACAAATGCACCATGGCCCCTGGCTTGTATTGTGCCGAGTACAAAATTGATGGCGTTAACAACAAATTCAGACTCCAAATTGACAACAAATTTGGCGTAGGCATTACTGGTGTAAGCGTTAATGTCAGTGGCCGCCAACCCCTTAGTTGCTCCTATGTGCAAACCATTACCGGCCCTATTGAAAACGATGAGGGAACAGGCCTCCTGGATTATCCATGCGCAGGAATTAGCGGCCTCACCAAAGCCAAAGCAGATATCACTGTCACGTATACTAGAGTTACTGAAACCGTCTCTCATCAAACCCGTGGAACCCTTTTAGGTGCGGTAGAGAAATGATAGCGAATCTCATAAAATATATAACATCATAAAATATATAACATCATAAAATATAGAGAGGTTTGAATAACCTCCTTCTTTCGTAAGCTATAAATAGTAGTTTA
>CAYOJS010000092.1:0-6903 GCA_964404345.1 uncultured Methanosarcinales archaeon | reverse complement strand
TCTCAACTAATCCATGAAGTCTTTTCCCATAAGATTCAAACTCTTTCAACAAAAGCCCCCGATCCATTCCCACGGAATACTCAAAAGGAGTTAGCTTTTTACTGTTTAAGAACCGGATGAACTTGTTTTGTTTCTCTTCACCCCACGACTGAAACAGGTGGTTGGTTTTGCACAAATAACCCTTGTCGCAGATGTTGTCTCGCAGATCTTTTCCATTGTTTTGGCACGAATGCAAGCTGCAGCCCACCTTTCCTGAATTTAATTGGACTAGGTTGTAACAACCACCACTGGGGCGGATGGAAGACGCTTCCTTGTGAAGAAATGTGAGGTCATCTTTGTGCTCTTTGTAACGAAGGGTGTTTTTCTTGATGTCCTGGTTGACCTCACCCTCCTTTGTCCAAGCATGGCCGCAACAGCCAAAACAACCAATTCCGATCTCTTTGAGCTGACAGAGGGAACGCATGAGAGAACAAAAAGGAAATGATTTAAAAAAGTTCCCCATATCCTTAACGTATGCATAAAAAAATTGTGATTTCCGAAGCCACTTCTGACCCTACCATCAATATCTGTCTGGACACGATCCAACACGGAAAACAAGCTTTGGTATTTGTCAATACCAAGCGAGGAGCAGAGAGTCAGGCGGAGAAGATTGCTAAGAAAACTGCTCTGAAAGACCCTGTTTACAGCCAACTCGCTGAAGAAGCCCTCAAAACCTTTTCCAGACCCACCAAACAATGTCAACGGCTCGCTCTTTGTTTGAAAGGAGGAACCGCTTTTCACCATGCAGGTCTACCCATGAAGCAACGCGAATTGGTGGAAGAAGGCTTCCGCAAAGGCACGATCAAAGTGATTTGTTGCACTCCTACCTTGTGTGTCTCTAAAGACACTCTTATTTGGCATGAAACCTTCGAAACAGAAATCTCCAAACTTACAAATTTTAATCCGATTTTTGTGCTTTCCAAGAATAATTTAATCCTTATGAAATCACAAAAAATTCAAAAGATTAAGAATTTATCTAAGCTTATTGAAATTTCTTCTGTTTCAGGTTATTCGATTAAGGTCACGCCAAATCACAAGATGCTCATAAAACGTGGTGGTAGAAAAGGAGTTGTTCCAGCAAAAATCATTCAGAAAACAGATAGAATTGCGACGGTTGGGCGTTTAAACCTTTCCAAGTTGACAATACCCTCTCTGAAAAATTTTATTGTTGATAATATCCTCGGATGCCAAAACTATAAGTTCAATCCAATCTTATCCTATCTCATAGGAGCTATGTTAGGGGATGGGTATTCTGGAGCTGAGACAGGCCCTGAGGGGATATTCTATAAAGGGTCTCCTTGCATTGTGGGAGCTGACGAAGAAGTATTGTCTTCTGTTGAGAATGCTTGTAAGCTCTTAAACTTATGCTGTAGAAGATCAAAAAACCATTATAGCGTACCTCAACTTGTCCTAGCGAAAAACAAATGGTTTCGAGAGTTTTTGGTGCGATGCGGTATAGAAAAAGGAGATAAAAAATATATAGCTGATAAATTAATGTCAATGGATTTCGAGAATACAGCTTTCCTGTTAAAAGGTTTGTTTGACACAGATGGCTATTTAGATAAGAGAATTGGTCCAGGTTTTAGCAATACCTCCGATAAGTTAATTAGACAAGTACAAAAGTTACTTCTTAGGTTTGGAGTTGTGTCTACTATAAGAAAAAGAAAAGGAAGTTCTATGATACTCTATGAGAAAGAGTATCTAACTAAACATCATTTTGAACTACTTATTACACAAAAAAGAAGTACCCTTAATTTCTATAGATATTTAGGATTTAATATTGAAAGAAAGCAACAAGCTCTTATTGACTTAATTTCTAAAATCTGCTCTAATTTTAGTTATGTTTCTTGTAACCCTTGTGCCTATAAGATCTATAAAGATCTTTTTTCAGGAAGATCAACTGAACAAAAAAAGTGGGGGTTAATTAAACTGAGGATTATTAGGCTGTTAGGAGAAAAAGGAGAATTAGCCTCTAATGATCTGAAAATGCTTCTTAATTACGAGCATAAGAAAAAAGAAAAAAGATTAAACCATCACTATGAACTTATTAAAAAGAGGAGAATTGGATCTAGAAGTAAGACAGAAAGATTCTGGAGCTTAAATAACATTGGGAGGTGGGTTTATAATAACCTAATTACTAAGAAGAAAGGAGTTAGGGAATTTCTAAAGCTAAGGATATGCCCTCTATGTAACAGTGAACTTGATGTCGTACTTAAGAAAGGATGGAGAGACTCTGACTTTGAAGGAGACATTTTTTGGGATAAAATAAGTCACATAGAAAAAGTAGATGAAGAGAATGAAGTGTATGATGTCGTTCTTCCGGATAGGCCCAAGAATGACCATATGTTTGTTGCCAACGGTTTTATTGTTCATAACTCTTATGGCATGAATTTGCCTGCCTTTCGAACCATCATCCGAGACTTGCAACGGTACGGTGGAAGAGGCATGGAACCCATCCCTGTTTTGGAATACCAGCAAATGATTGGCCGTTCCGGAAGACCGGACTTTCACGATGACTACGGCGAAGCGATTGCCTTGGCTTCCAGCGAAAGCCACGAGCAAGAGATCTATGAAACCTATGTGACTGGAGAGCCTGAGGCGATTCTTTCTAAATTAGCGGCTGAACCTGCCTTGCGAACCTATACTTTGGCATTGATCGCAGCCCACAATATCCGCGATAAAAAAGACCTGTATGCTTTCTTTCAAAAAACACTCTTTGCTCACCAATACCAAGACTTAGAAAAACTAAATCAAATTCTCAACCGAGTCCTCAAACAACTCCAAGAATGGAAGTTCATCGAGATGAAAGCAAGCGACTTTCAAAGCGCCGATGAGTATGAAAATGAACCCTTGCGAGCTACATTGATCGGAAGACGAGTGGCTGAACTGTATCTGGACCCGTATACGGCCCACTTTATTTTAGAATCCATGGACAAAGCCACCTCCAAAGAAACCATGGATGTTAGCTATGTTCACATGCTCACCCGATGCTTGGAATTAAGACCTTTGCTTACTGTGAAAATATCTGAGATCCAAAACATCCGAGAAGCCTACCTGCCCTTGAGCGAGTATTTTTTGGAGGACACACCTACCGAGTTTGACGATGAATATGAAGACTATTTGAAAAGTGTGAAGACTACGCTCTTCTTGAAAGATTGGCTTGAAGAAAAAGACGAAGAATACCTACTCGAACAGTATGGTGTGCGACCTGGCGAGTTGTTTGCGAAATTGGAGGTTTGCGACTGGCTGCTGTACAGCTCGGGCGAACTGGCCAAGCTTCAAAGCTATACGGCACTGTTCACGCCTTTATCTAAACTTCGCGTGCGGTTGAAATATGGTGCGAAAGAAGAATTGTTGGCTCTATTGCAGTTGAAAGACATTGGACGCGTGCGAGCTCGGAAGCTGCATCAGAATGGCATCAAGAGCTTGGGAGATGTGCGTGCAGTAGATGTGATGAAACTGAGTCAGCTATTGGGGCCTGCTGTTGCGAAGAACGTCAAAGAACAAGTCGGACAGAAAGTGGAAGAAGTGCCTAAAGGAACTCGGAAAGGGCAATTGAGTTTAGAAAAATACAATAAAGAAAAAAAGATTAAAAAATAAAATCCTGGATGAATAAAGGTGCCAAGATCAAGGTTAAGTAACTTCGCCAGAAATCCAGCTTGCGCCTAGATGGGGGATATTCTTAGGCGCAAGCGGCCTACCTTTAGGTAGGGGATGAATGGCGCGGTTTTTATATGGGTAGTTGCAGAATTCTTGGCATGTTGGTAAAGTGGTGAGCCTCACCAAAAAGGAGGTGAGGCCCAATGAGATACAGCGAACACTTTACGCACCAACATGCCAATGGTAAAAGCACGTGGCACATAGAATGGTGCACAAAGTATCGGTATAAGGTGTTCAACACCGACTACGATAAAAACGTTTGCATTATCGCTCTTGAAGAAGCAGCGAAAAAAGCAAACGTTGTACTTCTCGAAAGAGAAGTACAACCAGAACACATACACCTCGTAGCCGAATTGCCTTTGACGGAAGCGCCCTTAGACGCAATCAGAAAACTAAAAAGCATCAGTGCGAAAATCATCTTCGCACTTCGACCAAAACTAAGACTGCGCTACCCAAAAGGAACACTGTGGAGCAGAGGAAAATTTGCCACTAGCGTAGGATACATAACCCTAGAAAAAGCAAAAGAGTACGTCAGAAACCAAGAGGCTCATCACACCAAACACATGATCGGAATCCGTGCCCGAGCCCCAAGCGAGGGTCGGCCCTCAAAGGGCCGAGGGCTCTGCCCCACGGAGGAGGTCAACTTGGCGAGAAGTTTTATAATGTTTTTGCTTTGAAAAGTTAATGATTAAATACCATTGCTGCTGCGCCTAAAATCCCCGCTGCGTCGCTGATCTGATGTCGAGTGATGCGTAATTTTTTATAAAGAATAGGTAAGGCGTACTTTCTTACTTCTCCCTCCAACTGATTATATACTCGGTTCGGAAGTAAACTTACACCTCCCCCTAGTACAATAATATCGGGGTTTAAGATATTTACTAGGATTGAAAGCCCCAAACCCAGATGATGGATAGTGCTTATCATCACCTTTTTGGCCACGCCTTCCTTTGAATCATAAATTTGGCGTGGGTTTGCGTTCGGAATCTTGCCCCCTGCTTCCCTGTATCTTCGGCTTATGTTCTTACCTGAGGTCAACATTTCTAGACAAGCAAACTGTCCACACCCGCAGCGTTTTCCCTTCTTAACTGTTGGATCAATCACAACATGGCCGAACTCGCCTGCACCGCCGAACGCACCGGTATAAATACGTTTATTCACCACGATTCCCCCACCGACCCCTGTACCCCAAATAACTCCCACCACCATTTTGTACTTCTTTCCAGCCCCATACACTGCCTCCGCCAGGGCGAAACAATTTGCGTCGTTCGCCAAGAAAATAGGTAATCGTGTTCTTTTCTTTAGCTCTTTCTTCAAATTCATATTTTGTAGGCATATCAAGGTTCCGCCGGCGAACACTAGTTTTCCAGTCCCATCTACAAAACCAGGCAGTGAGATTCCAATTCCTTCCACTTTATAATTCTTCTTCGCTTTCAATTCATGAACTACTTTTGCTATGTTGTTTAGAATGTGTTTTCCCCCCTTCTCTGCTTCTGTTGGTACCCTATACGAAGCGTGAATCTTTCCCTTGTCGTTGATTACTGCACCTTCAATCTTTGTACCTCCCATGTCGATACCAATTGCGAGCATACACTTTTTTTACAGTCTAACTATATAAATTTATTGTCATAGATTATTTAAACCTTTGAAGTTTTCTACTCCCATGCAGTCCCTCATTGTAGGCATTGATCCTGGCACGACGACGGCTTATGCTGCACTCACTCTCTCTGGTGAGATGATTCAAGTTGAGAGTTCAAAGCGCTTTGACTTGAAAACCCTTCTTGCGATTGTCTCTAAACACGGACAACCCGTTCTGGTAGGATGCGACAAAGCCCTTGTACCTAGTTTTGTTCGGCGATTTGCAACTCAATTTGGAGCACGGGTTGTAAGGCCCAAACAGGATTTGGCGGTGCGCGATAAGAAAATGGTGGTTGGGAAACGAAAAGTAAAAAACGATCATGAATGCGATGCCCTTGCTGCTGCACTTCTCAGCTACCGGAAATACGTATCGCTCTTTGAAAAAGTGGATGCGTACTTGCAACACCAAGGAAAAACCCAATATGCTGAAGCGCTTAAAGTCTTGCTGGTTAAATATGACACGCTTAACGTGGCCAATGGCCTGCGAAAACTCTTGCAAAAACCGCTGATAAAAACAGAGGGTAAAGGAACCCATCGCTCTCCTCCTGCCACCCACCCTGCGCAACTGGTTCGCGAACTACAGAGGCGCATTGTGCAGCTTGAGGAGCAGAATCAGAAACTGCAAGATGAAATTGGTGAACTATGGCGGGCGAAAGAGACTTTAGAGCGGGCCAAGCGAACGCCGCCCAATAAGCTGCTTAAGGAGAAAGAACACACCCTTCACGTGCTCAGTATGAAAATGCTGGACAAAGAAAGTCTACTGGAAAGCCAACGAAAACGCATCCAAACTCAGAACCAATTCCTTGCGAACTTAGCCGGAAGAACTCTGCTCAAAAGACTTGACAACCTGTCCGATGGAGAATGGCAGCGCAAGAGCTTCCTGAACATTCAAAAAGGAGACTTTCTTTTGGTTGTGGACCCGAACCTTGTTTCCGAGAACGTAACAGAAAAGATTCGAGGAAGCGTGGTGATCTACAAGAAGAAATTATCGGTGCGAAAAGACTTTATCTATGTTTCTGCGGACAAATTGAAATTGGATGAGATCGAACATTTTGCTTCGGTTTCAAGCGAGCAACTTCAGAAAGCGTTGGCTGGACACAATGTTCTGAAGAATGTGGTTGAAGCGTATAAGAAAGAGAGACAGACGACTTTATAGTTATTCAACGACGTAAACGCCCTTATCAATCACGACCTGAACTTCCTGATTTTGATGCGCACTGCCTAACTTATTTTTTACCATAATTGACTGATAGTCCAAAGGATTGATGACTTCCACATGCGGATAAAGTCGGGTGATGTGTGTTTTGTACTTGGGCAGTATTTCAATGCCTGAATCCTTGAACGTGAACTTTAATTTTTTGTGCAACTTGAGGTCCATGCCGATGATGTTTTTATGCACTTCCTGCACCCAGATCAAGCTTTCACCTATCTTGATGACGTCGCCGGATTTGAACAGCGGGAATTCAACCAAAACAGTCACACGATACAAGTCCTTGCTGGTGGCATTGTCATGCGTATGAATTCGGGCATTCACTTTCTTCACACCGCCAAAGGATTCGTAAAGCTTTT
>CAYOJS010000091.1:0-6965 GCA_964404345.1 uncultured Methanosarcinales archaeon | reverse complement strand
TGCTTTGACCACGCTGGTAAAATCACGACGTGCTTAACCCCTAAAGGAAAGGCTTTTGACTTCCCTACTTATAGTCCTGAATCCACTGCATACCTCTTACGAAGCCTATCCCTTGCGGATGCGGAAGACTTGGTTCGTGAGCACAAAGCCTTCTTGAACAACCAAGTTCAAAAAGCAGTAAAATACATAGACCCTCAAAGTGGCCTTCTCCGAAAAGATGTTCATGTTAGCAGCATCAAAGACCACGCGGTACGCAAATCCGACTGCTACACCAACTGTATGCTCGCCATGCTCAGTCACTATGCCACTAAATTGGGATTGGAGAACCCCTTCAAAAAGTATGACTATGCTAAGACTATACAGAACCACTTTTGGACGGGTACGCACTTTCTAGAAGACCTGTCTGGCCATGATGGTGTGACGGGAGACGCCAATACCTTCCCCTTCTGGACGGGACTCTACAAAGATCCGAAACTCTTCCAAACCATGTTTGACACTTTACGTAAGACGGGTTTGGATAAACCCTTTCCCCTGAAATACACCAATGGCCATGCTCAGCACAAGATGATTCCTGTCCAACTGTTGACTAAAGAATACGAACATACGGCCATCTTCATGCACCTGGGCTTATGCTTCTTGCAAGTCGTCAAAAAGTATGACTTAAATTATGCTCAACTGTATCTGCAGAAATATACTGAATTGATCCAACGCCACAAAAACTTCCTGGAAGTCTTTGACGCCCAAGGACAACCTTATAAGACTGCGTTGCATGTTACCGATGAAGGCATGCTCTGGGCGGCAATGTACTTGGACTTGATGGATTAGGCCGTAGCGTACCTTTTAGCTATTCGTTCGCTCTCTCTTTGAATCATGTATGCTTCGACATCATCTTGTAAACTTCTCAGATGAAATTTTCGCTTTGCAAATTCCCTAAATGCCACCCTCCCTTGTAAGAAACTCCTAAGTTGCTTTCTTTGAAAGTCTGTAACCGTTCTGTTTATGCGTCTAGGTTCACGAGCTCTTTCTAGAACCCACTTAGGACCTCCCGTGACATCCATGATGTTATAAGACCTTGTGTCACACATATCATAGGAATGAGCGGGCACCAGCTCTTCTGCAGCGGTAGCATACGGATGCCATAATCCACCCAGGTGGAGGAATTCGTGGGCTAGGATGGTTGCCCCTAAATAAACCAATGCCGGTTCACTATTTCGGTAAAGTCGAGGCATTGAATCCTTAAGAATGTCCTTGCGGAACGCTATACTACCAGCTGACGCATCTGCTGCCGCAAGGAAACCATGATCGTCCAACTCTGCCTTGAATTTGCGATTCATTCGCGGATCTGGCTCTCCCTCTTTCCTCGCAAGTTCTATGAGCCACGGTAGCCAGGACTCTTCTGAATAAAAAATGACTCTGAACCTGCTGTTGGCAGGTCGATCCTTAGTAACGCCCGGTACTCCTGTTGGATATTCTGGGTGCAGCTGCACTCCCAATTCGTCATGACAGAAAGTCGCCGTTATACTTATTAGGTCCTCTATGCCCGTGCTGTCTTTGCAATCTTGATGAACATCTACTTGTATAGGGATGACTTTATTATCATCTGGTTCCGCTCTTAATAAGGTATAGAGATCTAGCGGATTAGGTTTTTGCTTCAAAGCCATCCTTACCATCATCCCCTGGCTGGATGTGAATAACCGCGCTCGAGTTCTTCTCGGATGTATCTTTGCAATC
Organism: uncultured Methanosarcinales archaeon; assembly: GCA_964404345.1. Classification (GTDB taxonomy): domain Archaea; phylum Nanobdellota; class Nanobdellia; order Woesearchaeales; family SM23-78; genus JBBSWA01. The sequence goes on along the minus strand of CAYOJS010000091.1, from coordinate 5,234 downwards.
CGTTTAAAGCTTCAACTTCTACCATTCTTGCATATCCGACATAAGGTTGAATGGGCCATAGCCTTCCTTCGCTGAAAAAAGCATTCAATGGAGCACCTTTTAGTGCTGCTTGATCTGTTTCATAAATTCTTGGCTCTACCTTTGTTATTCTGAGTTTTGCCTCCTCTAAACCTGGACGGTTATGAATGAAGATCCTTGTGAGCTCTTGTGCTGTCTTTTTACTCATCCTCTTCTTGGGCATGGATGCCTTTCCTCCTTCACTGCGCCCGGTATAGAAAGAACTTAACCTTCCAAAGCCACTTTCTCGTGCGGGGCTTACAAAGTAGCCAGGGCCTTCACTTACTGCGTATGGAACGACTAAGTCAAATCTCATCTCACCTGCTTCGGCGCCGAATGAAGCGAGCCCTCGGGGTATTCTTAGTCGGAACCGGACTTGATCCAGGGTCTGTTCGTTACTGATCCTATCTCGTTCGAATAAATGTTCGAGGTCTTTCAGGATCTTTATTGCGTCTCTCTGAGGTTTGAATGTTGACATTTTCATCACCTATTATTGTTATGCTCAAGAAATCCCTAGGATTTCTTGGCATCCCCAAAATTCGCCCTTGCGGATTTTTGTGATTACTCAATAGTTACATCTATTAATATAAATAGATATCTTAATAAATAAGCGTAAAATGCGATAAATTTATAAAAAATACTAGCATAATACGCTTCATGAAGCCAGAAAAAATAGAAACAGGTCGTTTTGATCCTTCCTTGACGTATGGAAAACCCTACAAGTTCGACCGATACGACCTTGCCCTCCTAAAAGAACTGGATGACAACGCCCGGAAACCTCTCTCTGAGCTCTCTCGCAAAGTCGGATTATCCCGAGATGCCGTACGAAATCGCATCCAAAAACTCATTACGGCCAAAGTTCTCTACGCTTTCAAACCTATTTACAACCCCCCCATTATGGGCTTTCCGATCATTAACTACGTTTTCATTTCCCTCTATAATCCCAGCCCCGAAAAAGAAAAGGAATTTTTGACATTTTTACGCAATCACAAAAACGTAACGTACATTGCCGGTCTCATTGGCAAGTGGGACTATATTCTTGATATCATGGCTGAAAGCCAAGGACATTTTGACAAAATACTCAAAGGCATTCGACAAAAATTCTCCGAACTCATCAAAGACTATGAAATCTATGGAGTTTTGCAAGAATACAAATATGAAGAGATTGGAAAATTGGTGTATGGATAGTTAACCATTTACTAATTCCAGAACCTTCTTTGCATAATATCTGATTTTCTCCGGAAGGTCAAACTTTTTAGAATTTAACTCATCCATTGAAAACCATCGACACTCCTCACTCACTTCAGTTTCACCTTGAATGACCCTGTCTGTTTTAGACTTTGCATAAAAAATTAGGCTTACATGCTCATGGGTCGGATTAATCCTATGCCTATTCATAAAAATTGGAGGAATAAGTTCATTATGATTTTTATCTTCAATCTTTTTCCAATCTTTCGGAGGAATCAACTCTATATCCAGCCCCACTTCCTCCTTTACTTCTCGAACTGCGGCCTGATTTGGATCATCTTCTAATTCAATGTGGCCACCTATACTTAGCCAAATCTTATACTTGTCGTGTTTTCGCAGAAGAACCTTGTTGTTGTAAACTACAAACACTTCCACCGTAAAATCGACTTTCTCATGGATGTGAGGCATTTTACCATTTCTCCTTGTCCATCTTCAACCAGTAGCCTGCATGGCGAATGAGAATGTGCCCTACAAAGCCGATGACGAGCCACCAGACCCATACTTGCCAAGGTAAGACCTGGACGAATAAAGAAACGAAAATCAAACTGCCCAGAATCCAGTCGATTTGATCCCATGGGATGAATGGCTTGCCAGGCTTGACACTAGAACGGCGCTTGAAGAAACTCTTTACACTATCCCCTAGCATGGCACCAAGGCCCATCCAAAAGCCCAGTGAAAGCCAAAGATGCTCATAATCGATGAGAATCCAACTCCTCCCAATGCCGGCCTCCCAAAGCTGCTTTTGCAAGAAAGCAATGAGAACACCTAAGACAATGCCCGCGATGAAGCCCCGCCAAGTTTTATGAGAACCTAGAATTGGTTTTCCGTTCCATTTTTTGTTGAAATCCATTGGTTTATCTAACCATTGCCAACTATTCTTGAAAAAAACAGGAGCCATGTTGGCAAAGGCAGCCGGCAACAAAAAGTACAAAACTTGTCCAAACATTAGAAGAACCTCTTCACCTTCATCGAACTCACCATTAGGCCACTTGAAAGAAGCATGATGATGGCTAAAACTGTGATGTTGGACGTCAAGAAAGCTGCGATGGGGAGAATAATGGCGTTCGTTGTGATGGGCATCCCGATCCAACCGCTCTTCATGGTTTTATGCAAAATGTTGTAACGCCCCAGACGGAAAGCCCCACAAGACATTAAAATAACGCTCGTGACCCATAAAGCAGGAGCAAAGCCATTCTTCGACAAAAGGAAAAAAGCAGGTGCGGCGCCGAATGAAACCATGTCGGAAAGCGAATCTAGATTGGTGCCAAATTCGGATGTTTTATCTAAGGCTCGAGCTACTTTTCCGTCGAGGTAATCCATGACCATGGCACCGATGAGCAAAGCAAACGCTGCATCCCACCGTCCTAGAGCACTGGCTGCAATCGAAGAGAAACCCAGCGATACATTCAGAAAGGTTACACTATCTGGAAAAGTGACTTGAAAGATTGACGGATACCCTTTTGCCATGCTCTTAAGGATTCGGATGTATTCAAAAAGCTTTTGTTCTAAAGAGTGCCTAAGATGGTGGTGCCGCCATACACATAATCGCCTTCTTTGACTTTGATCTTTACTTGCTTGGGCAGTATGAGTGTACATTGGCTTCCTAGCTTGATGAGGCCGATGCGCTCCCCTTTTTCGATCCATTGGCCTGGCTTTAGAAATGAGACGACGCGCCTTGCTAAGATCCCTGCAATTTGAATGACTTTGATTCTCAGTTTTTTATCCACAATCAAGATCTGAGTATTCTCGTTCTCAAACATCGCGTCCGGATGCCTTGCTGGCTTGAACTGACCTGAATGATACTTGATGTACTTTACCTCACCCTTGATCGGAGCTCGATTGATGTGCACGTCGGCAGGACTCATGAAGATGCTCACGATGTTCCCTTCCTCAGCTACGTCCTCTGTCAAGACTTTGATCTGACCGGCCAGGCCTTTTTCCACGATGACCTCGGTGTTGTCGAATGGTAAGATTTTGATCACACGGCCATCGGCTGGGCTGACTACGTTGTTTCCACTGGGAATTTTGCGATCGGGGTCACGCAAGAACCAAAACTTGTACAGCAAAAACAAGACAACGATGACTCCAGTAAGTATGTAAAGAAACATGGTCACCTCTTTAATTTGTTTGCTAACTCGGCGACTTTCTTACCGTCCACTTTGCCTTTGAACTTTTCCATGACCTTGCCGATGATGACTCCTATGGGTGCCGAAGCATTTTCCTTTACTACCTTTTCCACTTCCTTCTTCACTTCATCGTATGAAACCAACTCGTACCTTTTCAGATCTGGCTTTTTACCCATGCAGATTTCACTTAGAATTTCTAGTATGGAAGTTTTTGCTATCTTACCCTCATTTAACGCAGCAAAGACCTCTTCCCAATGCTTCTCCGTCATCTTGCTTGGATCCGCGTCCTTGAACTTTGCCTTTACATCGGAGTCATAAGAAATTAAGGTTTCGGCGATGAAAGCAGGCTTCACTTCTTTGTACTTCAACATTTTTTCAAACAAAGCAACATCTTTTGACTTTACGATCTTCATCGCTAGGTCTTTGCTTAACCCCGAGTCCATGAATTTTCTTGCTTTATCCTCCAGCAATTCCACTTCGGCCAGCTCCTCTATTTTTGGCACGATTATGAGAACGTCTGTTTCCGGATACATTCTGTCTGCGCCGGGCATGGGCCGCAAGAATGAAGTGGTGAAATCAGGCTCAGCCTTTCGGACGCCGGAGTCGACTGGCTTGCCTTGTTTGATCAATCCCTGCTGCCGAGTTACCTCAAAGTCCACCACCTTCGGAATGGCCTTGTAATCTTGGAAACCCTTGATTTCCGTTCTGGCACCACCTTTAATGGAGATGTTTACGTCCTGACGAATCGTGCCAATGCCCCGCTTCATCCCCGGAACGCTCCTTAAAATGAGGCCGAGTTTTTCAGCTACGAACTTGCACTCTTCCGGCGAGCTGATGGAAGCGTCCGTTGCAATCTCAACCAAAGGAATCCCTAACCTGGACAAGTTATAGACGTCTTGCTTTTCTTTGCGTTCCATCACTTGACAAGCTTCCTCTTCCAAACAAACCGTGTCGATACCAACCTTTTTTCCATTCACTTCCAGATATCCATTCCTTCCTATGAGGGCGGTTCGCTGAAAAGCAGAGGTATTACTCCCGTCCACTACTGTTTTACGCATGAAGATGACACGATCTACGATCTTGCAGTTGAGAAGCTTAGCCACTTGAAACACGGTTTGCAAGGCATTTGAATTCACCTGATGCGGAGGCTCTTCATCCAATTCCACAAGACAAATGGAGTCATGATACCCCTGATACACAAATGCTTTCTGCTTGGACTGCTCGAAAGCCGCTGCTTGATCCCGAGCACCGGATTCACCTGCAGAAGCCCTTAAACGACGCTTTACCTGAAAATCCGGCTCTGTTTTCCGAATCTCGGTTGGACAAGAACAGAACAACTTTTGCCCTTCCAACTGCTGATGGATCTCCAAGCCACACTTAAAGCCAAGCTGAGCATAGTCTAAAGGCATGGTCCCTTAAGCTTACGCCCCCTTTTATATTTATCTATAAAGCTTAAATACACCCTCTTAATCCTTATTTTATGAAGAAATCCCTTTTGGGGGCTGTCGCACTTTGCTTATTAAGCTCTCCTATCCAGTCTAATATTCCGCGTATGCCTGAAAAAAGCTTCTCACGGGAATCTCCTGGAACTCTTCATTCCCCACCACCTAAAACTAAAATCGACCCCTTCTTAGAATTGGATCAACTGTATCAATCTTATACTATTCGTGATGCCTGCATTCGAGAAGCGTACGAGCGATTTAACCTAAATGTAGACTCTCTAAGAAAAGCCCTTGATTCTTTATATGATAGAGAGGTTTGAATAACCTCCTTCTTTCGTAAGCTATAAATAGTAGTTTATCG
>CAYOJS010000090.1:2265-6986 GCA_964404345.1 uncultured Methanosarcinales archaeon | reverse complement strand
ATGCCACCGGTGTTGAGCGAAGCGATCACCGGTGGTGGGCGGCCGCGTTGACTCGGTGGCCAAAACTTGGTTGGATTTCGAGTTTGCGAATTGGTGCCCGGTGCGGTTTACAAAGGGATGGATAATGACATTGCTGAATTGGCAGTCTCAGAACCCTTGGCAGCTGCAACTCCAATGTCATCTCCAAGAAAATCCTTCACTAGAACATTTTCGCCAGGTGATGTTGCTTTTCAAGTCTATAAGATCTCTTTTCCAGGTATCCAGATGGATGAACAATGCTTTAAACAGGCCAGGACAGAGTACAAGGCTGCTCACGGTGGCATTGACATTTCTCCTTCCATTTTGGGTGACGCCCAATCATTTAAGGAAGTGCTTGTTACAGCTCCACGCACGGCGCCTTTTGGTGAATTGCGTAATGAAGTTAACCAATTACTCATCAAATGTAATATGGGTTATGGGGCGTGGAGTTTTCTCTAAGATTAATAAGGTAAAATCTTCTGAATTCAAAAACTATATAGCTTAGAGGACGTCAAATGATTGAATGAAACTCATTCTCGTCCGTCATGGGGAAACAGAAGAAAACGTTAAAAAGATCAGTCAAGGGCACAGGCCTGGAAAGCTAACAGCAATAGGTAAACAGCAGGTTGAAAAGCTAGGCCAACAGCTCAAAAATGAGAAAATGGATGTGATCTATTGCAGCGATTTGAAGCGTACCAAAGATACCTTGCGCCCCATTCTGCGTTTTCATAAGCGCATCCCTGTGCATTATACCTCTGAAATTCGAGAGAAGAGGATGGGGGTATTTGAAGGCACCGAAAGGGGTTCAATCCGTAAGCATATAAAAAAGCATGGCCATCACTATGCAACATTTAGGCCTACTTGGGGGGAATCTTTTCGGGATGTTAAAAGAAGAATCATACGTTTCTATCAAAAGATGCTAAAGAGGCATCCAGACCAAACAGTTCTGTGGGTGACGCATGAAGGGGTTATTATTAATGTCTTGCTCTATATAAAAAAGTGGCCGGATAAGCATTACAAGAAATTGTTTCAGGAAAATGCTGCGGTGACCATTATCGAAGTGAATCCTCCCAATCCACCAGTGATTCATTCTAAATAATAAAGTCAAGAAGGTCTTTTTTTCATCCAGTCTAGTACTATTCTCTTATCCTTTCTCTATCACCAACTTATCTCCTTCGGGTTGGATCCAGGTCTCCGTGCCTTCTTTCAGATGTAAATAATCAGCGATTTCTTTCGGGATGCGTACAGCAAGGGAGTTTCCAGTCCTTGTAATCTTGGTTTTCTTCCCAAGCCCCCAGATGCCTTTTTGTCTGGCGATTTTCTCGATCTGGATCATTTCCTTGGAATCAGTAAAAATCTCCTTACAAAAAGAACATCTTTGTCCAGGATACTTTCCTAAATCTACTCCTAACATAACGTGCTTTTCCTTAGATGGTTTTAAGGTTCCTTTTTCACAGATAGGGCATTTTATCATGTTGGCTCACCTCGGTTGGACCGTTATGACGTAGTATGCATCTCCTACTTTCTTGTAAACGACGCTGAAATAAGTATATTCAGCGACTATTTTATCAGGTACCTGTATAAACTTGCTTCCTGATTTTATGGCCTTTTCGACTTCTGTTTGGCTGATGCCTCGTTCGATCATCTTTTCTTCGGCATGCATACTAAGGATAATCCTCAAAAAGATCACCTGTAAGTACAGTAAGTACGAGTAGTATTTAAACCTTTCTTCAGGATACCCCAAGATTGAAAGATTTATATACTGAATTTCAGTACAGTTTGCCATGCAAGACGAGAGCGTTTTCGTGGAGTATTTCGGAGGTTCACCACTCATTCGAATCATGGATTTTCTAATAGCAGGTAAAGATTTTGACTATTCCAGAAAGGAAATCGCTGAAGGCACCAATGTGAGCCGAGCTTCCTTCAATGGTGCTTGGAAAAAGCTCCTAGCCAAAAAAGTAGTAGTCCCAGCTAGTAAAATGGGCAGGGTCAAACGGTTTAAGCTTAACCTGGTGGATCCAATGGTTAAAAAATTAGTACAATTCGACTGGGAAATTACGAAGATTGAAACAGACAAGCTTTTATCAGAATTTAAGATAGCAGATGCAGAAGGCCTTCTCTAGTTTTACAGTGTTTATTTCAAAAATTATATATAGGACAAACCTCAAAAGGAGGGTATGCGCCTTTTGTTCGTGTTATTGTTGGTTGTTCTTGCTAATGTTGTGGCAGCGCAATACGCTCAAAGCCCTTCCTTAGTTCAAAACAACGTTTACAACACTCGTTACGGATATCGTTATTCGCCAACGTACGATGCCAGTACAAATTGGCAGCGAGGATACTTCGGCCCTTATTACATGCCGGGTTTGGTCTACACGCCGGATGGTACGGAAGCCGCTACGTATCCTCCGTTATATGGTTCAGCTCGATACAATCCGTATGCAGACGATAACAACATAGCTCTCTACCAGCAAACCCGTGACGCAACCCGGCAGTACTTGCAAGCCAATGAAATCTACGATGACCAAAACTATGCAGCCAAGCAATTAGGTTATTTGCGTTTCTTTGCCTCGACAGATCCGAGGTATTATTGGATGACTCCAGTGATGTACCCTTATGGCAAGAAGCCTTACTTCAAGCAGTATGGGTCCAATCCATCGGTACAGGGCACAACACCCTCAGTTATAAATCCCTTCTGGGGGTCTACCTACGTCCGAGGCCTTGAGTGTCACGGTCCCAATTTTGGCTGTCATGTGCACAATATCTTTCCTGATAGCTAGTAATTTCTAAGAAGGAGAGGGGGCAGAATGATCAGTAGGTAGAGAAGGATTCTCAGGAGCTCGTAATGGATTCGAATCAATCAAGCTGCCATGTGCCTGAGCGCTAATCGCCCTTCCAGTGGGGGTATGGGCTTGTAAGATCAAGAGGAGTAAAAAAATGACAATGACAATTACCAAGAGCCAAGCTTTGTGTCGTGTTTTCATAAAAGATCAGGAATACAGCAGGGTATAAAAAAGTTACTCTTAGCTGCCAAGTTCTTTCTCAACTTCGTCGAGAGTCTCTTCTTTGTAGCGGATTTCATTGCTAAGTTGGGGGTCTGGTTTGGTAAGGGCATCCATTTCTTTTTCGAGTTCAAGCTGTTCTTCCTCAAATTCAGCCTCGATCACGACAGCTTTTTTGACTTTGTCCATGTCTTCTTGCAAGTGTTGTAGAGCGTTTTGGATCTGTTTTAAGGTTGCTAGAATGAGCTCTTCATCAGGCATTCTTTTTTTGGTTGTATTTGGGTATAAATAGTTTTGTGTATTTAAATGAAAAACAAACCTTTTTATTCTCTTTTAGACTATTTAAAGATAGTTTCAGGGGGGATGAGTATGGCCGCAGATACAGAGCATTTATTAGAAGCGTTAGGCAAGCCTGGTTTAATAGAAAGAGTGGACAAAACTGTTCTTGCGGAGGGATTGGCTAATTTTAAGCCTTTAGTAGAGCGAGTAAGAGAACATCAGGAGCCTAGTGTTCAAGGGATTGGTGACGATTTCATTCCAGATTCTCGTCTATATAATATGTTAGGGGCTCTGTATCCTGCTTTGGATCGGGAGCAGCGCGATGCAGTATTACGAGCACTATGGGTGCAGTTCAGTTCGGTGAATGATTTTCATGTTCAGGAAAATCATACCTCGACCATCCGGGAGCCTTTATTGTTAGGGGATATTGGAACTGTAAAAAGGCATTATTGGCCGGGTTTGGAAGAGGCAACAGCTTTGGTCGGGAGGTATGCAAGTTTTGAGGATTTTCGAGCTCATCAAATGACAGATGAAGGTTTATTCCAAGTGGTGAGGAGCGATTTTTGCGTGGCATATGCCCTTCTTAGGGTAGATAAGTGTCGTTTTGGCTCCGATTATGTAAGAGCAGCCCATCCAGCTTTTTTAGAAAGAACAGTGAGAGGGATAGTAGCGATGCGGTTTGGGGATTATAGTGAGGAGGCAATAGTTAGGGAACGAGGAGCTCGGTTGAGAGAACTTTTACCTGTAGAGCTCCATTCTAAGATCGAAGAATATCGTCGGGAAGTGGGTTGGGCTTCAAAGTCCAATTTCTCCTAGTTTTTTTCTTTTTTCTCATTACGTTTTTCCTAGAAACGAAATCTATATAAAGCTTATATCCGAAGGAAAGAGAGTACCACCATTTAGAGATTAAGTTAGTAAAAAGTAAAGAGGTCGCGTTATGTTCCTATGTAGGATCTACCCTGAGGTGAGAGTCTGAAGGTTCTCATGTTGGGGTGGGAATTTCCACCGTTCTTTGCCGGCGGGGCTGGCATTGTTTGTTATGAGATGGCGAAGGCGTTAACCGAGAAAGGCCATGAAGTCACGTACATCATGCCTTTTGGCCCCAAAAACGTTTCCAGTGACGCCGCTCGGTTAATCATTGCAGATCAGGTTCTTCCAGGACTTCGGATTCAGGTCGTTGACAGTCTTTTGACAGCATACGCGACCTCGGAGGAGTACCAGCAGCAGTACGACCTCTTAAGGAATCTCAATGGTGGTACATTGGGAAAAGACGTTACCCTGGCCTTGTATGGGCGCAACTTGTTTGAGGAAATCATCAGGTTTGCTCTGCGGGCTAGGGTGATTGCTGCCTCTCAATCTTTTGACGTGATCCATGCCCAGGATTGGACGACCTTCCCAGCTGCCGTGGCCATCAAAAAAGCCTCA
>CAYOJS010000090.1:0-2255 GCA_964404345.1 uncultured Methanosarcinales archaeon | reverse complement strand
TGCGCACGTGCATAACACGGTCTTCGATCGTTACTTGAATGGGGGTAATGCAGCCGAGTACAATTTTGAAAAGGCAGGCATGGAAGCAGCCGACCTCGTCATTGCAATCAGTCATTATGTAAAAAACAGAATCATTGACAATTATGGGATCCCTGCATATAAGGTAAGGGTGGTACACAACGCGACGCCAAGTATGCAAAGGATCTCTTTTGAAAACAAGATGCAGGAGAAGATGGTCTTGTACGCCGGAAGAGTCACGATCCAAAAGGGCCCGGATTACTTCGTCGAAGCAGCTAGGAAAGTCTTGGAAAAAGACCCCAATGTGCGCTTCGTCATGGCTGGTTCAGGCGATATGCTGCCGCAATGCATGCAGCGTATTGCTGAATTGGGTTTATTGGATAAATTCTCGTTCTTTGGTTTCTTTTCAAGGGAGGATGCAGAAAAGCTGTTCAGTATGGCTTCTGTTTATGTCATGCCCTCCGTCTCAGAACCATTTGGGGTCGTTCCATTGGAGTGTTTAGTCAAGGATACACCAGTCATCATCAGCAAGCAGTCCGGTGTTTCCGAAGTTCTCACCAATGTCTTGAAGGTTGATTTCTGGGACATTGAGGACATGGCGAACAAGATCTTGGCCGTCCTGCATTACAAGAGCCTTCACAAGGCGTTGCAGGTCTTCGGTAGGGAAGAAGCCAAGCAGCTCACCTGGGATAAGGTAGCAGATAAGCTCGTTTCCGTCTATGGGGAAATACTTCCCAGACAGTTCGCTTAGTCGTCGAAACCCTTAAATACTCATTCTGTTCAGGTTGCATCGAGGTGGAAGGTCTTGGTCAGTGTTTGCTTCTATTTTCAGGTGCATCAGCCGTTTAGGTTGAGAAAGTACAACATCTTTGATATCGGCCAGAACTCAGATTATTTTGACGATAAGAAGAATGCAGAAGTCTTGCATAAGGTCGCTAAAAAGTGTTATCTTCCCACCAATCAGATTTTGTTGGATCTTATTCATCAGTTCAAGGGGGAGTTTAAAGTGTCCTTTTCCTTGAGCGGTTGTGTCTTGGAACAGTTCGAGCACTACGCGCCGGAAGTCTTGAGAAGTTTCCAAGCTTTAGCAGAGACTGGGTGTGTCGAGTTCCTGGGAGAAACCTACTATCATTCCTTATCTTACCTGTATTCAAAGCAAGAGTTCGAAGATCAAGTAAAGAGACATACAAAAAAGATCCAGCAGTTATTCAATCAAACACCGCAGGTTTTTCGAAATACTGAGCTGATTTTCAATAATGAGTTGGCAAACCACGTGCAGGGCCTCGGTTTCAAGGCCATTCTGGCAGAAGGGGCTGATCACATCTTGGGGTGGCGCAGCCCAAACTTCCTCTATACGCCCAAAACAGCTTCGAACATTAAGCTACTACTAAAAAACTACAAGCTCAGCGACGACATCGCTTTCCGTTTCGGAAACAAGGGTTGGAAAGAATACCCGTTAACAGTAGATAAGTTCAGTAAGTGGGTGAATGGCATCAATGGCAATGGGAACACAGTCAACTTGTTCATGGATTATGAGACCTTTGGCGAGCACCAGTGGGAAGATACAGGCATCTTCGAGTTTTTGAAAGCCTTGCCAAGCGAGATTCTAAACCATCCAGATAATGACTTTTTGACAGTAAGCGAAGTAGCAAAGAGATACCCCAGCACAGCCGAGTTGGATATTCATAGCTTTGTTTCCTGGGCTGACATCGAGCGGGACTTAAGTGCTTGGCTAGGCAACAGTCTTCAAAAGGCCAGTATCGAGCAGCTCTACGCCTTGGAACCGCACGTGAAGAAGATAGGAGATGAGCAACTGCTAGAAGATTGGCGCAAGCTCACCACCTCCGACCATTTCTATTATATGTGTGTGAAGTGGTTCAGTGATGGGGATGTGCACAAGTACTTCAACCCCTACGACACGCCGTATGAGGGTTTCATCACGTTCATGAATGCCTTGAATGATGTCACACATAGAATACGCAGTTACCTACCTGAGACCTCGCAACCAGCTCCGATTACAGAGCAGCCGAGTTTGTTGCTTTCTTGACTATTTATACAAACGCTACTTCCTACACAAACCCATTCTTGACGATAACAATAATTTCGCTTACATTTTATCTGTTTTTGACGAAATTATTGGAATGAATAATTGCGCCGATTTGTAAATGAGTAGGCGCAATTATTTGTATAATTCCGAAATTAGTTCTCACTTCTGTAGTATATAGGTTGTTTTTAAA
>CAYOJS010000089.1:3744-7053 GCA_964404345.1 uncultured Methanosarcinales archaeon | reverse complement strand
GGCTTGGCGAGATCCGAAGCTAAAAGATCTCACTGTTTTGGCCTTTACAAAGGCCATTGAAATTTGCATAGCAAAACAGATCGATTTCTTATTAATCTCAGGCGACTTATTCAACACAGCCTTGCCAGGTATTGATCATCTGCGCGGCACAGTCATACAATTAAAGCGTCTAAAAGAAGCTCAAATTCCAGTGTATTGCATTCCAGGCAGCCATGACTTTTCTCCTTCAGGAAAAACCATGTTGGATGTCTTGGAAGAGGCAGGGCTTTTGATCAATGTGGCTCGGGGAGAAACAGTGGACAATCGGATCAATTTGAAGTTCACTATAGATCCTAAAACAAAGGCGAAGATCACAGGCATGCCTGGTAAGAAAGGGGGTTTGGAAAAACATTATTTTGATGATCTTAACTTGACACCATTGGAAGTAGAGCCTGGCTTCAAAATCTTCATGTTTCACACAGCCCTCACAGAGTTAAAGCCAAAAGAAATGGAGCAGATGGAATCCAATCCCATCTCTTTATTGCCAAAAGGGTTTGATTACTATGCCGGTGGTCATGTACACATTGTGAAAAACCTTTCCATTGAAGGCTACCGAAACGTCGTTTATCCAGGCCCATTATTTCCAGCCAATTTTTCCGAGATGGAAAAGCTCGAACGCGGTGGCTTTTACTTGTTCGAGGACAGTTTTGCGCAATATCAACCTGTGCAGGTAAAGAATGTCGTCAAGATTTACATCGACGCGCACCGTCGTTCCATAGCAGAGATTGAGCAAGTATTAAAAGAAAAAATAGAAAAGCAGGAGTTCATCGATTCAATCGTCCTCATCCGTCTGGAAGGTCGCCTTCGTACAGGCAAACCCTTTGACATCAACTTCCGTGAGTTATTTGCTTCGATCTATCAGAAAGGAGCTTTTTTCGTGATGCGCAACACCTCCAAGCTCATCAGTGAGGAGTTTGAAGAGGCCAAGATTGATGTTACAACCGCCGATGACTTGGAAGACGCCTTAATCAAGGAGCATCTGGGCCAGATCAAAGTCTCATTCAAGGACAAAGAAGAGCAGTTCATCAAGCAGCTGATGAAGATTCTTTCGATGGAAAAGGATGAGGGTGAGAAAAAGTACGAGTACGAAGCCCAGTTGAAGAAAATGGTGGATGAGGCTTTAGGGGTTTAGTGCTTCTTGAAATGCCTTGACCATCTCGTCTTCTTTCCCAATCAATACAACTTCTTTTAGAAAATGCGCCGGAAAGGCCTTAATCGCTTTTACCATGGTTTGCGCCGCTTCCTTCTTGCCCACTCCTCCTACACCAGTGCCCATGCCTGGGAAGGCAATCTTAGTAAATTGGTTTTGATCGGCGAGTTCCAGGGCTGCTTGAACAGCTTGTTGGATATTGAGCACGTTTGTTTTCTCCGCAGGTTCTTCCATCGTGGGGGAATGAATCACATGTCTGGCTATCAGCCCCCCGCCACTGGTCAAAACAGCCGTTCCGATGTGGAACCGTGCTTGAGCAATGGCTTCTTCTTCAATAATCGCTCCGCCGACGTTCTTGATCACCCATGCCACACCCCCTCCCATATAGCCATAGCTATTGGCAGGATTCACAATAGCCTCCACGTTTAAGGTGGTAATGCTTCCCTTTCGTATCGTGATATGAACCATTTTTAGCCTCTCTGAACGCATTTTTCAGTGTTTATAATAGTTTATTATGAAGTAGTATCGGATACCAGTTCATCTAAGTGCGTAGCAAACCCCACCTTTTCAAAAGCAGGAATGCCTTCTTGTCGGGCGCGTTGTACAACCTCTGGCCGCGCAGAAAGTCCGTAAAACTTCGTTTTCCCGCTTTGAACAGATTCTTTTACTCGTTGATAAACTTCGCGGGCAGGGCGAATGTCCTGTCCTCCTTGAATGAAATTGAGATCCATGATGATCGTGTTGGGGGGTGGGGTGCATGCGGCAAGGAGAGTGGCTTGGTCAGGGCATACTTGGTAAGTATAGGCACCTTCAAGAGAAAATTGAACGCTTCTTCGGAAGGGTTCATCATGCAAGGCCAAGAGGGCTCGTTTCATAAGGGTATTAAAAAAGCGACCTTATTAAAGGTAATCCTTTAAGGCTTCCATCGCAGCATCGTTCGGGGGAAGGGAATGGCATCTTTGATGTTGTCTAAGTGGCACAGCCATGCAACGACTCTCTCAACACCGAGGCCGTAGCCGCTGTGGGGTACGCTCCCATATCGACGGGTGTCAAAGTACCATTCGTAGTTCTCGGGTTTTTCACCCATGTTTACCAAAGCCTTTTTCAAAGATGCAATGTCTGTGTCTCGTTGGCTGCCTCCAACAATCTCGCCATAGCCCTCAGGTGCTAGTACATCCAAGCACAACGCTGTTTCAGGATCTTTCGGGTCAGCCGGTTTGTAGAAAGCCATGATGGCTTTAGGATAGTTTGTAACAATAACAGGTTTGTCAAAGTGTTTCACAATCAAGTCTTCTTCTACCGTTCTTAGGTCTTTACCAAAGGTAACGTCTACTTTTTCTTTTTCTTTGAGCAGTTTCAAAGCGTCTTTGTAGGTGATGCGAGGAAACGGCATCGTAATCTTTCGTAATTTGTCGACATCCTGTCCTAGTAATTTCAAGTCTTCTTCATTTTTCTCAACCACTTCCTTTACAATAAAGGCAATGCATCCTTCGACGCTGTCAATCAGTTGGGGTAACTGCATCCAGGCCGTTTCCATCTCGGCCATCCAGAACTCGCTTAAATGCCTCGATGTTTTAGATTTCTCCGCTCGAAAGCAAGGGCTGATGGTAAACAGTTTTTCCAGTCCATAGATGCCTGCTTCCGCATACAGTTGCCAGCTCTGGGTCATGAAGAGCTTTTCTTTGTAGTACTTCACCTCAAACAACGTACTGCCACCTTCACATTGGTTGGGTTGAAAGATGGGAGGTGTCCATTCAAAGTAGCCGTCTTGTAAATAATAATTACGGAAGGCTTGCAGGATGGTGTTCTTCACTTTGAAAATGGCTGAATAGCGGCGGCTTCGGATCGCTAGGTGCCTTACGTCTAGTAAGAATTCAGGGCTTTGGTCTTTGGTGATAGGGAAGGTATCGCTACTGCCAACAACCTTAAATTGTTCAACGCTAATTTCATATCCACTCGGAGCACGTTTGTCTTCCTTAATCACACCTTCAATCTCCATGCTGGTCTCAACTTGGATCTTGTCGATCTCGTCCCATTCTTTTTCAAACTTGCCTCGTTCCAATACGCACTGGATTATATTAGTAGAATCCCTAAGAACAATGAACTTGAGCTGGTTGCTG
>CAYOJS010000089.1:2166-3734 GCA_964404345.1 uncultured Methanosarcinales archaeon | reverse complement strand
CAGCAACTTTCCCGCTGCCTTGCGCAATGGCTTCTTGAATGCTTAAGAACTTCATAACCTCTTGTTGTAAGGGTGAATTTATATGCTTTGTGTGCAGGGATAGTTTTTTAAGGGGAGCTGGGTTTTAAAATGAAATGTTTCAAGTTATCGCTGAAGACAAGTTCACTCGAGCCCGTGTTGGCTTATTAAAAACAGTGCATGGTACAGCGGAAACGCCGTTTTTCATGCCCGTCGCTACGAAGGGTGCTGTAAAGTTTGTGACCAGCGAGATGCTAAAGGAAATGCAAGTGCAGGCATTAATATCAAATGCCTTTCTTCTTTCGTTAAATCCGGGCGTGGAAGTCATCGAAAAAGTAGGCGGTCTTCAGCGCTTCATGGGGTTTGACGGCCTTGTTTTTACGGATTGTGGTGGTTTTCAACTTTCCAGGAAAACATTCAGTCCCAGGCATAAAGAGGATGGCCTCGTATTCAAAGATCCTTTTTTTGGGGGTAAAGTGCACCTCACGCCGGAAAAGATTATGGAGATTCAGATTCGCCTAGGTTCGGATGTGGCCATGGGCTTGGATGACATGCCGAATTACAAAGAACCTCGACAGCGTTATGTGGATTCATTAAAGCGTACGCATCAATGGATGGAGCAGTGCAAGAAAGCGCATGATGAATTAAAAAAGAAGTATAACAGTCAGCAATTATTGTTCGGCATCACGCAAGGTGGGACGTTCGCAGATTTAAGAAAGGAAAGTTGTGAATTCATGAAAAAGTTGGATTTCGATGGTTTTGCCATTGGTGGTTTGGGTATGGGGGAGCCTTCAGAGGAGCGCCTACAAACAGTTAAAGTCGCTACAGACATTCTTCCCAGTAGCAAGCCCCGGTATCTGATGGGCATCGGAAGTCCCTTGGACCTCTTGGAAGCCATTGCCCTTGGTGCAGATGTGTTTGACAGTGCTTTCCCCACAGCAAATGCCCGTCACAGTACGATATTTACTTCCAAGGGAATCTTGCACTTAAAAAACGCTGAGTTCAGGGAAGATCCAAGGCCGATGGATGAGGATTGTACGTGTTTCGTCTGTCAAAATTACTCTCGAGCTTACTTGCGTTTTCTCTCTAAAACTCATGATCCTGTAAATTACATCTATAAATCCTATCATAATTTGTATTTCCTCTCAGATCTGCTCCAAAAGGCAAGGCAGGCGATTAAAAAGGGGTTGTTCACTGAGTTTATCGAGGCCTTCCGCTTGATTTATCGTCAAAAATAATGTTTTCCAGCCTTCTAAACGCATTTTTCAGCTTTCTCAAGGCTTTATGACATCATAATATCATAATAATATAGAGGTGCATAAATCCATATCATGCCTAAGGTTCATTTAAAGAGAAAATTCTTTTTTAGCGCCCGTTAAAGCATTGTAGAGGAAAGGCTTCTTAAGCAAGGGTTTTCCTAGAAGGGCTTTGATGGCTTCTGTCGCGGCAAGCCCCCCAGCAATATGGCTTAAAGAGGCTAGGAGGCCGTTTTCTTTTACGGTGCCGAGTTTATCTACTTGGCTTTGCCATTTAGCATAGGAATAGCCTCC
>CAYOJS010000089.1:0-2156 GCA_964404345.1 uncultured Methanosarcinales archaeon | reverse complement strand
AACTCAGCGCCCGCATAGTAAACCGTAATACAGTTGAGTTTGGCGCTTTTGCAGCGTTTCTGGATGAGTTCCATAGTGCCTGGGTTATTGCTGCAGTCAATCACCAGGTCTGCATCAATTAGAAAGGAGTTTTTATCGGTCAATTCCTCATGGAAGGTCTTGACTTTGGCTTGGGGGTTGATGCGTTCGAGGAGTTTTTTAGCTTCTTTGGCTTTGAAGCGGGCGATTTCTTCTGGGTTGTAGATAGCGCTGGTGAGGAGGTCTTCTTCTTCGACACGTCCTTTGTCAATTAAGCGTAGAGAGACGTGGCTTCGGGTGAGAATCTCGGCCACAACACTTCCAACACTGCTGAGCCCAATAATGCTGGCCGTCTTTTTTTCAAGGGTGGCTGAGTTTTTCTCTCCAAGCTCGCTCAAGGTGCGGTGTTTTTGAAATTTCATGCAAAACAAGTCGAGAAGTCAGTATTTAAATAGCTTTGTCTTATAGCTAAGGCACTAAAATAGTCGCAATATGGGTTTGCCTTAGCTATACCGCAGCAAGCGAAGCTTGCTGGGTCCCAGAAATTTTCAATTTCTGTGGATACAGCGGCGGGGTATTTGTTTTCGTTCTTTCCGTCGCTGATTATTATCGTCGAGAATCAGAAGTCACAATCAGGGGGTGTTTGTTTTACAATCCGTCCGTGTTCCATCCAGAGGATGCAGAGGTGGGTGTTTTGGAAGGGATTTTGAGAGATTGATTTTTCTTGTAAGTCTGGGTTTTGGGTGCGTGCGTGCCGTTGTTGATAGTATGCTTTCAAGGTGGACGGTCGCAACGTGATTTTATCAAGAGTGATGGCTCGGCTGTCGGGTTCTCGAAGAAAGCTTTGTGTTTGAGAAGGAGTTAAAGCCGCAAGGGGGATGAATCGGTGCAGATAGGGATTGTAAATGGTGTGGATGCCGAGTTTTTCCAAGTCAGCAGGGGAAAGGGGAGTTTCAGGGGTGGTATAAGGGTATAGGGTTTCAAGATAGGCTCTGATCTGGTTCACATCATTGGTTCGTTGAACAGCAGGGTCGTCTAGATGCCTTGCTAAATAGGCTGGATCGATGCTCGATAAGGGAATAAAACGGTGAAGTTCGGGATGATAAAAACCCATGGTTGCAGCAGCTACAAAAGGAGCGAGGAGAAAAAAGAGGGTTAAAAGGGGGATTTTTCTTCCGAGGTATCGTCGATAAACCAATAGTTTGTCTGAATCCACTTTAAAGTGGAGAATCGGGTCGCTTATATAAAGTTTATCGGTGTGTATACCAAAAGCAGAAGGTGTCTTCCTTTTTTTCATCCAATCGACAGAATCCATAGCGGGTGAATTGCGCAACGTTTCCAACGCTCAGGGTTTGAATGGTTTTTTCAGCGTATCCTTTCTCAATCTCTTTGGTGGGTTTTAAAACCTCCACGGAAACCAGTTGTTTTTCGTCAGAAGGCAGCCAGTGTAAAATGCCTGCTCCTTCTTTTCGGTATTCATCAATCCCTCCAGCTTGGTAAAGATATCGCCCTTCTTTTTTTACAAAATTCAGACAGTCCATGAGTCGGTAGAGTTTTTCTTCTTGTATCTTTTCAACGTCTTCTTGAGCAAGATAGAATGTCGTGTTGGTCTGAAAGCTTCGTCCGCCGTTTTTCTTGTCCGGATGTAAATCCAGTTCAATGCTCTGCGTAGGAGCCCCCTGAATTTCAATTTTCACAGGGTCTTTAATAAAAAAGTAACGATTCGCTTCTTTATCCAAAATCCTTCGATTCTGTGTCTCCAAGTCATCCCAAGTAAGGGTGCTGTCACTCTTGCTAATGCCTGTGTTGAAGATGAAGTGCTTGATGCCTTCCGGCACAAAGCCTCGTCGACGTAGAGCCACGATCGTAGTTAGGGAGGGATCATCCCATCCAATGAGTTCTCCACTCGCTACTTTCTCTCGGATGACCCTTCCGCTGCTCTCAACCCCTTCTAAATTGAATCTCGCAAGTTCATAGGTTTGTGTGATAGGAAATCCAAGTTGTTCCTGCAGCCATCGGTGTAGTTCACTGCGTAGTTCGAATTCTTTACTGCGTATGCGGTGTGTAACGCCAAGTAAACCATCTACAATGGGGTTTTGAAAGTCATACATCGGCCAAACGCGATACTTGGTTCCGGT
>CAYOJS010000088.1:0-7100 GCA_964404345.1 uncultured Methanosarcinales archaeon | reverse complement strand
CTGCCTTGCCAAAGGCCTTGCCAACTTACTCTCATAGGCGCCACCACTCATGTGAAACACAGCTGAAACTAGGCCCTTCTCCAACAATTCGTTGAATACTGGATAAAAAACTGTGGAAGGCTCTGCCAGATACGCTAAGAAATGCTGCCCCTCCGGGGTTTCATGCCATTCTTTCATCTCGTGTAACTTACACCAAGGCTCCCCCAACAACAACATCCCTTTTCGCTTGGACGTAATCCCATTTGAACGTGGGTTTGGTTTACCACGAATTGCGACTAACCCATCCCCTGCTTGCGGAAGAGGAGGTTTTTTCAAACGAGCCTCATCAATGACACTCACCACCGAACCACTTAGATTAAATGAAGGGACTCCCTCTTTATATCCCTTGATTCGATTCTCTACCTGTTCTTCCTGTACCACATATAAGCAATTAAATTCCTTCGCTTCCCGCTGCCCATACGCCACGATTTCGTCTACAGGTATGTTTCCTTTAAATTCAATGACATCCGCAACCACCTTGGGGATGGCCCCTAACTTACTTGCATCATCCACCTTCATCGCAAAACTGTCTCCAACGGCCAAGACGTATTTTTTTGCACGCTCATAAAACTCTGTTTTCGTGCCAACACCATCTGAGTTTATGAAAACAGCCTTGCCTTCTGCATCGAAAACCGCATACCTTGTTCCATCTTTTTCAAACACACCCGGGGCGGATTGCAAGGGAAGCTTTTCCTTCTTGGAAATCATACTTACCATGGTTCCGGAAATGTTGGCGCCACACGTCACCCGTTCTCCCAATACTGCGTTTTCTCCATTCAACACAGGCAAGTTAAAATCGTTCGCTGCTTGCACCAAGGCCTCTCCAATACCCTCAATCAAGGACTCTTCTCCTGACCAATCAATGACGTCTGCAAACCCGACCGGAGTTGCGTTGATGGCCTTGGCCTGATTTACTAAATTGGTCACCATGGAATGCACATGCGCCTTTAAATCCAACAGATGATTCCCGCAGGCTGAATGCACCACCACATAGTGATCTTCTGGAATTCTTAAAACGGCAACTCCATGCAACCCCTCCTTTAGAATTTGCACAAACCTTGAGTTTCTTAATGTCGGCGCACACTTCGTCGCCAATACCTTTGCGCCTTCCTGATCCACATTCACGACCGTCTTGATGTAATCATCGATGTCTTCTAACATCTCCACCTTAGGAAGTGATTTCATATACTTTCAAGGCCCCCACAATTTCCTGCTTTGCGTTCACGATCTTCGGCAGTTGCTTTCCTGTAATTTTCTCTGCCATCTCTGTGTAGACCTTTGAGACGTCCATAAAACGGCTTACAGGCACCGATGTTTTGATGGCTAATTCTCTACGCTCAGGCATTCTCTTTTTATCCAATAAGACATCTTTGTTGTAAGTGGACAATAAAAACTGCCTGTACCCCTCTTTGGAGTTTTCTACGATATTACCTTTTTTGTATTCATTCGCATCCCACATCCTAGACGAATCCGGCGTACCCACTTCATCCATATATATTAAGGATTCTTTTCCATTTTTTTCTGTTATGTAACCAAACTCGAACTTGGTGTCTACCAACAATTGGCCTATTTTTTTTATTTCGGGATCGATGATGGCAAAGCCTTTTTTTAATAACTCCTCATACCGCTCGATGTCTGCTCCCTCTTTGAAACCAAAAGCCTTGAAATGCTTCATAATCACATCCCTGGGGATGTTCACGTCGTCCTCCTCAGGAACGTCTGGAAGGCCCCGCATGACCCCCTTTGTAGAGGGCGTGATCATGACTGTTGGAAGTTTTCCGTTTTCTTTCAAACCCTCCGGCAGATGAATCCCACAGAAAACTCGTTCTCCACTTGCATATGAACGAGACATGCTTCCGGCCATGTACTGCCTGGCAACGGCCTCCACAAAAACTGGGCGAGCGCGCTGCACGATCCACACCAATGGGTGAGGGATATCTAGGATATGATGCCCTGCCAGATTCGCTTGGGCAAACAGGTCAAACCAATGCTTTGAAATGGCATTGAGACTTGCTCCTTTACCTGGAACTCCTTTCAAGCCTTCTTCTGCGTGCCAGATCACATCGAATGCGGAGAGACGATCGCTTGTGACCATGACCCCCAACTGAGCATTGGGCTGGACATTGTACTTCTTGTTTTTAATGATTCGGATGCTGTCTTCCTTTGTCAGCCAATAGACTGAACGGACTTTTCCGTTATGCACACTGCCTTCATGACGAATCGGCAAATTGTGTGTTTCGGCTAACGCTAAGTGCTCCTTGGACACGATTACACCTCTTTTATAATGGTTTGATCGGTATCTGCTCCCACTGAAATAATGTCTACTCTCCCACCTGTAAATTCTTCAAATTCTTCGATGGCCTTGCGCAAACTTTCAGGCAATTTCCCATATTTTCTTACATCCTGAATATCACCATATCCCTCATACGTTCTGAAACATGGCTTGATGCGCCTTAAAAATCCAGCATCTCGGTCAAACTCTTGACTCACTACTCCATCATCACTATAGCTATAATTTATTTTGAATTCACGAGCGCCCGCTAACACATCTGCTTTTGTCAAGATGAAACGAGGGCCGTTGATACCAACAGCATATTTTCCAGCAATAGCATCTGTCCAGCCTGTTCTTCTCGGTCTTCCTGTTGTGGCACCATACTCATTTCCTGCCAAACGAATGCCCACACCTTGCAAAAAAAAGTCTTCTGAATTGATCAGGTCTAAAATTTTTTGATCTTTCCAATTGTAGCTCACTTTGCCTCCCTTAGTGCTATGCGGGATTCCATACAGTTCGAGCTCCTTTGCTTTATCATACCTTGGGTCTTCTGATGCACAATACTCTTCTGACCTTGTGCCACCAAATTCAGTCGGATGAGGGCCTCCACCAACACGTGTATTATACGGAAACTTCACGATGCCTAATATAAGATCAATGGATTTAGCGAGTAAACCAACTCCGGAAGCAGTGCCATTTGCTGAGCAATCGCTCGAGGTTACATATGGATACGTGCCGTGTTCAATGCTTAAAAGCAGACCATGAGCTCCTTCGATACTTATTCTTTTACCTTCCCTCATGAAACGATGCATTTCGTTTGTTGTATTTCTGAGTAGTGGCCTGATACGATCTCGATGCCTTACTAATTCTCCTACGAGTTGATCCACATCAATATTTTGCTCAGGATAATAACGCACGACTTCTTTAATCTTTTTGACCAGCACATCCTTATCTAATAAATCTCGCATGCGAATCCCTCTTCGATTTATTTTATCTCCATAGCAAGGACCAATTCCTCTCCCAGTCGAACCAATTCCACCTGATTTCATGGATTGATTTCGCGTGCGATCTTGTGCGATGTGATATGAGGTGATGACATGAGCGTCTTCACTGACCATAAGATGGTTATACGAAAGACCTTCTGTATCTAAATCATCTAATTCTGCGACTAAAGCATCTGGGAGAATGACCATCCCCTCCCCCAATATAGCTACCTTTCCTAAAGAATCCTGCTCAATGCCAACCGGTATTAGATGATACACTTTTTCGATACCGCGCCTGACGATGGTATGCCCCGCCTGATGACCACCACCACCTCTTGCATTCACATCTGCCCACTCTGAGAAAAGATATGCAAACTTCCCTTTTCCTGTATCTCCCCACTGATTACAAACTGTAGCGAGCACTTTTACACCATTAAGTAACCTATCAAGCGACATTTTATGACCTCTTCATTTAACATCCACCTTATAATTCGGAGCTTCTTTGGTTGGTTTTATCGTAGGATGGCCTTCCTTCTGACCGGCTGCTGTTACTTCTACCAAAAAGACTGTTTTGTGAAGCGTTGGGATGTCCGGCGCACCTGCATACCCCATTCCATTTCTCCATCCCCCCACCAAGCGATCTAAAACAAGGCTTACAGGCCCTTCTAAGGGAACTACTCCCTCAATCCCTTCCGGAATTGCTTTCCCTTTTTGTTGGTTGTACCTATCTAATGATCCCTGCAATCTCATCGCCCCTTCCGAACCCATTCCTCTGTACGCTTTATGGTCTTTCCCATTTATCTCTATGATTTCTCCCGGGGCTTCTACTGTTCCTGCCAAAATACTTCCGATCATAACTGCATCCGCTCCAACAGCAAATGCTTTTGTCACATCCCCTGAATATTTAATACCCCCATCTGCCCATACCGCAAGACCGTATTTCGCTGCTCTTCGAGCGCATTGATTGACTGCTGTCGCCTGAGGGAACCCTGCTCCAGTCACGACCCGCGTGGTGCAAATAGAACCTGGACCGATTCCCACTTTTACCGCATCCGCACCTGCAGCCGCCATTCGATCCACAGCATCAGGTGTTACGATATTTCCCCCAACCAAAGCCCAATCTGGATATGTAGATCTTAATTGTCTAATTGTTTCCAATACGGCTTCTGAATTCCCATGAGCGGAATCCACTACAAGAAGATCGACTCCTAATGGAGCTAATAATTCTGCTCTTTTATAGGCCTGGTCATACACCCCAACGGCAGCCCCAACCCTAAGACGGCCTTGCTCATCTCTACTTGAAATGGGGTTACGAACTATATCAAAATCCTTCAGATCTTTCCGTAAATACATCCCCGCAAGTTTTCCCTCTTCATCCACTAAAGGAAGAGTACCTACTTTTCTCTCATCCAAGATACCATACGCTTCTTCAAAACCCGTGTATTTTCCAGCCGTGACTAAGCTTGAGGTCATTACCTCTTTTGCGAGGGATGTCGCGCTTTTACGACGATTTAAATTGCGATTTGTCAAAATTCCAACCAACACCCCTTTGTCATCCACCACAGGGAATGTATCAAAACTCCACTTATTTTCTTCTTTCTTCCCCAGAATGGCATCAATGGTCTCATCTTGATTTACATAAACCGGAGTATCAATCACTCCCTTCTGATTCGCCTTGACTCGCGCGCAATGCCTTGCCTGATCTTCCGGGCTGAGGTTTTTGTGCACAATTCCCAACCCGCCTAATTCAGCCATGGCCAATGCCAATCGGTACTCAGTTACTTTATCCATTGCCGCACTTATAATAGGCACTTGCAAGGTTATTCCTCGAGCAATCCTTGACTCCAAATTAACGTCAGCCGGTAAAACACTTGAATGGGCTGGAACGACTAGAATGTCATCATACGTCAAACCCTTAACGACATAGGTTAAATCCCCCAAAGTACGCTCATGTTCTCTAAAAAGAAGATCTCTTGGCAGTACTTCTTTACTCATTCACAGCACCTCTTGCGGCTGATATTTGGCTTCTTTTGGATGGCGCTTGCATACCGCGTCTACGCGCTCACCTACTTCTTCGATCTGAACCTTGGCATTCCCCACGAAATGTTCGGTGTCTTTGAATAAAAGCTGCATTTTCTGCACGGAAACCCCCTTACCTTTAAAAAGACGCTCGTTCGCCAACCCCTCGATGAAATCCGAGGATTTACCCTCTCTTAACCGCAAAGCGGCAGCCGTTGCGTGCTTTTTTATCAACTCATGCGCCTCTTCTCTCCCCATGCCTACCTTGACAGCCATCATCAAGAGTTCGCTCGAAGCCAAGAAGGGCAAGTAGCGTTCGAGCTCTTTTTCCAACATTTTTGGATATGGCCCCATGTCTTTCAATACGTTTAGGAAAGTCTCGCACAGACCATCGGATATGTAGAAAGCATCTGGGAGGATGACTCTTCTTAAAACAGAGCAACTAATGTCTCCCTCCTCCCACTGATCCCCCATCAAGCGGCTGGCACCATCCACATACATCTTCAACAATTCTGAAAAACTGCACACTTGCTCTGTATGACGCGTGTTCATCTTGTGCGGCATGCTGCTACTGCCTACTTGCCCTGGCCTGAAGCCTTCTGTTACAAGCTCAGCGCCAGCCATCAAGCGAATGCCCTTCGACATGTTCTCACACGCAGAAGCCAAGGCAGCTAACCTGGAAACCAACGCAAAATCTAAGGAACGCGGATACACCTGCCCTGGACTGCACAAGGATTTTTTGAAACCCAACGCGTCTGCCATTTTTTTCTCCAGCTTCTCCACTTTTTCTTTGCTGCCTAACAGAGTTAATAGGTCAAATTGTGTGCCGACAGGGCCCTTGATGCCCCGCAAGGGATACTCTTCCAAGAAATGCTCGAACGCCTCTACGTGCAGGCATAACTCCTCTGCCCACATAGCCAGGCGACGGCCGAGCAAGGTGCACTGAGCAGGCTGGTGATGCGTTCTTGCGACGAGCACGATGTTCTTGTACTCTTTTGCCTTTTTCATCAACTGATTCAAAATCGCGATGTACTTGCCTAGAACGATTCTTCCCGCCTTTCTAAACCGAACCTGCTCTGTATTTTCTGTCAAGTCTCGGCTCGTAAGGCCCATATGAATGTACTCTTTAGCCCCGGCCGCCTCCACAAACCCCTCGATCTTGGCCTTGATGTCATGCTTTGTTTTTTCTTCAATCTGACGAATCCGTTCCAGGTTGATCTTTTTCTTTGCTACTTCATACTTCTGAATGGCCTCTTTGGGGATGTTTACGCCGAGCTCCTGCTGCGCTTTCATCACAGCAATCCAAAATTCACGCTCGGCCAAGGTGATGCCTTCCTCTGAGAACAGATCGTTCATTTCCTTTGTTGCGTAACGCTTGGATAAAATGTTTGGATTTACCATGCTATTCCCACTCGATGGTTCCAGGAGGCTTTTGTGTGGTGTCGTACGCCACCCGATTAACCCCTCTCACTTCACTGATGATCCGATTTGTGATCTCTTTTAATTCATCCCAATCAAAATGAAAAATATCTGAAGTCATAAAATCATTGGTTGTGATGGCGCGCAAAGCCACGGCATGCTGATAGGTTCCTTCATCCCCCATCACCCCAATCGCCTTCGTATTCAACAAAACAGCAAAGGCCTGACCTATCTTATCGTAAAGTTTGCGCTTTTTCAACTCGGCAATAAACACTGCATCTGCCTTCTGCAGCATTTCCAATTTTTGCGGGGTGACCTCACCGATGATTCTCACCGCAAGACCTGGCCCTGGAAAGGGATGTCGCCAT
>CAYOJS010000087.1:0-7127 GCA_964404345.1 uncultured Methanosarcinales archaeon | reverse complement strand
CAGGCATGGCTTCGGGATGTACCCCGCCAAACACTACTGTAGCCTTAGGAATGACTGATTTTGCAACGCGAGCGATTTGATGGGCAGCATTCGAGGTGGCCGTCATCACGCTCACACCGATGTATTTTGGTTTTGCCTTCGCAATGATACTCGCCAGTTCGTCAGCGGAATGCTTTTCGACATGCACATCTATTACGCAGGTAACATACCCTTTAGATTCCACATAAGCAGCTACACTCAGCAAACCCAGCGGAGGCATCGCCGCTTTAACACCATGCCAAATATTCTGGTCTTTGGAAATCCATGGTGGATTAATGAGTAAAACATCGCAGGTCCCATTGTACGTATAATCACGGAGATGAGAAACCAAAGACTTAGACATCCTTCTTGGAGCATAATTCCATTATAAAAAGCTTTTGCTTCAAGGCCGACAAAGCCCGCTTGCGCAAATTCCACTGATGCAATCCGAACCCAACCTGCATTTATTACTTGCCTTACACGGCGGACACTGCGCACCGCCACAATCCACATCGGTCTCGTCACCATCCTTGAGCGTGTTTAAGCACGACTTGGGAGGGGCATTCCAACACTTCCCATCTGCACAATAATTTGATTGACAATCCTCTGCCACCCCACACATTTTGCCTGTCTGACACTTTTGGCATTTTGAACCACCACAATCCGCATCGGTCTCATCTTGATTTTTCTTTAAATCCCTGCATGTACCACCTGAACCTGACGCACATTTGCCTTCTAAACATTGATTGCTGAAACAATCGTAATTCTGCGTACATACCTTTCCAATGGCACACTTTTTACACTTCGTACCGCCACAATCAATATCTGTCTCTTCCCCATTCTTCAAATGATCTGAACAACTGGTGCCGACCCCACATACCTTCTCTTCACACGTATTTTCTTCGTCACAATCTGAATCGGCCGAGCACACTTTCCCAAAAGTACACTTCGGACACTTTGAACCGCCACAATCGACATCCGTTTCATCCTGATTCTTGAATTTATCTGTACACGAAATGGGAGGAGGACGTGATGCACAAATCCCTTGCGAACAATACTTTCTGTCGCAATCTTCATCCCCTACACAAACCTTACCATTTAGACAAGCATGACAGATCTTACCGCCACAATCGACGTCTGTTTCATCCTGATTTTTAAAGCCATCCACACACGATGGCAAGGCCTGACAGGTGCCACTTGCACAATGATTGCTCTGACAATCCACATCGGAAAGGCAGGCCTTATTGTTCAAACACTTCCCGCAAGGACCCCCACAATCCACATCCGACTCATTCTGGTTTTGGATGCTATCGGAACAATTTGCAACTGGAACGGGAGGAGCGGATTTACCACAACCATTCAAGAGAAGCACTAGAACTGCCAAAAACAAGACTCCCCCTATTAGAATAGAACGGTTGAACACGGTTTGTGTAAGGATCATGCCCTATAAATAATTTCCGCCTCTATCGCTTATGAGTAATTTTAAATAATGCAACCGATTCCCTTTTTTATTCAAGGAGGTGTTTTATGAACAAACAAGCGAAAATCGCGACTTTATCGGCGCTTATTCTTGTAGGAGCCATTTTAGCCATTGCCGTACTTGCTGCCCCCAAGCAATGCAATGATAGATTAGACAACGACGGAGATGGATCTATTGACTATCCAGCAGACCCCGGATGCAGCAGCAAAACCGACAATGACGAACACAGCTCTAGCCTTATCTGTGACAATGGCCTTGACGAGACCAACGATGCAGACCGCCTAGCCGACTACAAACTCACCGGAGGAGACCCTGGATGTATTTCTTCTACCGATACCAGCGAAATCGACGGACAATGCGACGACCTTATCGACAACGACGGGGATGGGCATAGCGACCACGTAGCCTTTGGAGACAGCAAATGCACTTCCTTCAGTGATAACGATGAAAGCCCAAGAGACTCTTGTAGCGATACCGACGGAGGCTTTGCAATAGGACTACAAGGAACCATATCTGGTGACGATGAAAGCATACCTTATAACTACACAGACTTCTGCCTTAACACCACCATAGTCAACGAATACGGTTGTGGAGGACCAAGCCTAGACTACGCTCCCCTAAGCTACCCTATGGCCTGCACGGGAAATACCACCAGCTGCATCAACGGCGCCTGCGTATAAAACTTTTCTTTTCCTTTTTTCCTTTCTTTTTCTAGAAAGCCGATACGAACCTAAATAGAGCACCGTAATCAGCAGACACCACAATCTGAGGCACACGAAGAACAGGTTTCATTCCCATTACACGAGCTATCCCCACAGATAAATATAGATCCACTGGTTGATGAATAAACAGTTACCTCAAACATCTTTACATTGTTATACTCATTTGTCTCGGCCACTTGATTTTCGCTATCTACTTTTGCGAAGAAATTATAATCCCCTACACCTGTGTAAGATATTCCTGAAATAATTTGGCTTTCTCCCGGATTTAAACTAGGCACATTTAATTTAACGTGGAGTAACGTCCAATCGTAGTCGAAAGGATAACTATAGGAGAGAATAGACGCTGGGGCAGGCAATGTTCCAATGTTTTTTACAGTTATTTTAAAAATTGAAGATGGCCTATACTCATACCCATAGGGTTGTACGGATAGCTCTATATTGTCAATGACTAAGTCCGGGCCGGGAGACACTTGACTGTACGAACAAGCCCCATTACTACAACCCTCTGGACAAAGATAGGAATATTTAAGGATCTTGCCACTAGGCCCACAGAAACCCTCTACTAAATTGTAATAGCTATTACCTGTCACACATGAATCTGTAAGTGTTTCACCCGCTGTATTCGAAGTGGTTCCTTTAATATCAAAGTTCTGTCCAGAATCTGAATCTGTACAAGTAGGCACTCCCGCAGTAGTCCACCCATAAGCTGCCGCTAACCGTTACTGTACCCTTTGTATAGATATTACTTCCATCTGAATCTGTACACAAAGAACCTGCTGAAGCACTCGCTTTGGCCTCCCCTATGATACTCGGGCTGTGCACCATGCCCACAATAATAGCCATGGAGATGACCATCACCAACATTACAATACTTGGATTAGAAACGACTGGCTGCCGCTTATGCATATCTATTCCTTTAGTATCCCCCTATAAAAAGTTTTCTGCCCCTACGAAGCCTTTAAAAGTAAAGCCTCTTTGCCCAAACCATGCGCATCCTAGGGATTCAAGCAAGCCACCACGCCGGAGATACGGGCGTGGCGTTGATTGAAGACGGGAAAGTCAAGTTTGCCGTCAATGAAGAACGATTGACAAGGGTTAAACTGGACGGACGGTTTCCAGCTAAAAGCATCGCCATGACGTTAAAAGAGTGTGGCTTGGATGTGGAAGACATTGACCAGATTGCCTGGGCTGGGTTGCCTGTGCAACCATTCTTTCAACGCGGCCTGCAGTGCTTTGCCCAAGAATTCCCCGAAATGAACCTCCTCACTAAGTTTGGAAGAGGCATTGGCTTTGCCAAAGGCGTCCCCATCCTAAGCTACCGCATGTGGAAAGTGCAAAGGAATTTGAAGAAACTGGGATTGGATAAGATTCCTATCAGGTATGTGGACCATCACTATGCCCACGCTGCTTCTGGCTTTTTTACTTCCGGATGGGATGAGAAAGATACTTTGGTCGTTACGATTGACGCCACAGGGGACTTCTTGTGTTCTCGCATTTGTATAGTGGAAGATGGCAATTTGCGATGCATCCATGAAGCTCGGGACTACCACAGCCCTGCCTATCTATATGGGGAGACCACTGAGTACCTAGGCTTTATGAAAAATCGGCATGAAGGCAAAGTCACTGGATTGGCGGCATATGGGAATAAAGACCCGAACAGCGAAAAACTATACCAAGAGATTAAGGACTTGGTCACTGTGAAAAACGGAAGCCTGCACAGCCCCTTTGTGCGACGACTGCGAAGCATCTACAGCTACGGAACCATGATCAAACAGATGAAAGAAGGACAAAGTGCCTTAAAACACTACGGGGGTATTGCCCTGAAAAGCTTCACCTACGGCGTTATTCCCCGACGAGAATTTGGCTTTTTCAAAGGAAAGACACGCGAGAACATTGCCTATGCCGTTCAGAAGCTTTCTGAAAAGGTGGCCCGAGACTATGTTCAGTACTGGGTTCGAAAGACAGGCAAGAAAAAAGTGGTTTTGGCCGGCGGGTTCTTTGCGAACGTACGCATCAACCAATCCATCTATGAACTCCCTGAAGTGGAAAGCGTGTTCATTCACCCCCACATGGGCGATGGAGGCCTTGGATTGGGAGCTGCGTATTACTTATGGTCGCAGATGGAACGTGCACACGGGCGAAAGCCAAAAGCGATAAAATTGAATGACGTTTACTTCGGACCGGAATACGACGAAGGACAGATTCAGAACGCCCTCAAAGGTGAGGGCGTTCATGCTGAGAAAGTTAAGGATGTTGAGAAGTACACCGCTGAACTGGTTGCTCAGCGAAAAATTGTTGGACGGATGAACGGCCGCATGGAATACGGACCCAGGGCCTTAGGAAACCGAAGCATTGTTGCAGATCCAACTGACAACAGCATTAATGACTGGCTGAATAAACGGCTGCACCGCTCGGAATTCATGCCCTTTGCACCCAGTTGCTTAGCGGACGACGCCGGAAAGGTATTTGAAGACTATAAAGACGCTGCGTATGCCTCCAAGTTCATGACCATTACCTTTGATGTCAAGAAAGCCTGGCAGAAGAAGATTTCAGCGGTAAACCATGTGGATAATACGGCACGACCGCAAGTGGTGGATTCGGATCAGAATCCTAGCTATTATAAGGTTTTGAAGAACTACAAAAAGTTGACTGGACTGCCCCTCTTTGTGAATACTTCTTTTAACGCGCATGAAGAGCCGATCATTTGCTCGCCCATGGATGCCATACGAAGCTGGAAACGAAAGAACGTGGATGTGCTGGTTGTAGGGAAGTATGTGGTGCAGGACTAGGATTTTTTAATAATAGAGCATCCTCCGGCATGAATTCTACTCTTTACACGCTGATCGTAAGCCGGTTCTTACTCTCTGGCGTGATGGTCACTTCCGTCCCTTTTTTCAACTCTATGAACTCAACGATCCTCTTCGGCAACCGTATATCTAATGTTTTCCCGGCCTGACCCACCTTTGTCTTCGCCTGCAAGCCCCATAGATTCTTTTTTTTCACCAGTTGTGTGATCCTTTTCGAGGTTTCTTCGCTGAAGAAAGGCTCATCACACACCGGACAGGCCTTGGCTGGAAATTTTCCTATCTCAATACCATACAAAGAATAAGGAACTGTCTTCCGAACCATCTTCTTTCCACAATCCCAGCACTTATCGTCGGATTTCATCTCACTTGTTTGTAAACACCGTCTTTACCCGGTAAACCTCTCCTCTCTTTTTGTAAGCAACAGTAAAATAGGTATATGAGGCCAAATAGCCGTCGGTTTGCCTTGAAATGGAACCTCGCTTCAGAGCCAACTTGACTTGCTCCTCATCAATGCCCTCCATGTCCATCTTCTCCTTGGCATGCCGGCTAATCTCAACTTGCATATAATCAGTAATTATAAGTAATAACCAGTATATAAATCTTCCGTATTTTTTCCTTTAGACCGACTTTAGGTAGACATCGTAACGCCCGTGTACCACCTAGAAGAGCCCATCATTTGCTCGCCCACGGATGCCATTCGAAGCTGGAAGCGAAAGAACGTGGATGTACTTGTTGTGGGGAAGTGGGTGGTGCAGGACTAGGAACCTTGAACCGAAAACTTTATAATCTACAAACATATACATTTGTAGAGTAATGGTTATGTTCCTACTGGACGCTGACGGCGCTATCAAGCTCGCTAAAGCCGGCGTCCTGGAAAGGCTCGCACAGGCCGCCAAGTGCCTCATCCCAAAAGCCGTATACCAAGAGATACTCAAAGGAAAAGAAGGCATGCATGAAGATGCCTTCCAAATTGAAAAGCTGGTGAAAAGAGGCAAAATCAAAATGATCCCAACACCTGATATGAAACTAGAAGGACTCGGAGCCGGAGAGCGATCCGTCCTCACCGCCTTACAAAACCAAAAGGCCGATGCGGTTATCAGCGATGACACGAAATTCCTCACCCACCTTGAAAAAGAACACGTCCCTTTCCTTATACCTACCGATGCCATCCTATGGCTCGTGAAGCGCAACAAAATAAGCGCTGACAAAGGGCTCGAAGCCCTACATCAAATAGAACCCATCATCCGCAAAGAAGCCTACCTTAAGACAAGACAAACCCTCAGAGGTGAATAACTATGGAAACAACCCCTTACCCTTTACGGATCCCGACCGAGATCATCCATCTCGCCAAGCTCCGCGCCAAAGACGAATACATCGACCAAACCACGGCACTCCGCCAGCTCCTCCACCTCGGCGCAGAAGAATACCTCCTAACCCTCATCCAAAAAGGACGCATCTCAGTCAGCCTGGGCGCAGAAATCCTAAAAATCCCTGTCCAAGACATCTACTGCCTTGCCGAGAAACACGGCACCCACCTCGGAGCCAACCCCGAACAACAGCTGAAAAGCGAGAGCACACTCAAAAAACTTGTTAAGAGGTAGATCCTGTCGTTATACAGCAATTTCTAAGCTGGAAACGAAAGAACGTGGATGTGCTGGTTGTGGGGAAGTATGTGGTGCAGGACTAGGCCCTTCTGACCAAAAATTATATAAGATGAGTTCTGCTACTGCAGATTATGGAACATCCTGAGCCCCCCACCATAGACCTAGTAAAGTCTAGAAAAATTGCAAAAATTCTTTTCGATGCTTATTCGCAAAAGGAAGGAGTATTTAAACAGTATCAGTGGCCACCAGAATATAACTTACCCTCAGGCATGAGACAAGGTTCTGAAGAACAGCTATTATTCTCCACATTGACGGTTTCTTTAGATTATATGCGCGACGCAAACAAGTTATGGAAACAGAGTCATGATGCTTGGATTAATCAGCAAAATAGGTGGATTTTTAATCCAAAAATCGTTGTTGAGAAACAACAAAATTCTTTGATAGAATTATTCAAAAATATAAATGACCAGCGACCTACTAAAGATGCAGGAATATG
>CAYOJS010000086.1:838-7132 GCA_964404345.1 uncultured Methanosarcinales archaeon | reverse complement strand
CACTGCGTTGAACAACCAAATACGGAGCCACATCCTTGCGTGTTAAATTGGCACGATCCTCCGCATCCTCCTGGGAAAGACCCTGTGCACGTAAATCCACTGGGACACGTTTGCTGGCAACCTGCGACCAAACCACACCCAGTCGTTATCGGTTGACAGGTTCCGCCACACCCTCCGGGCGTGGAACCTGTACATGTTTGACCCAAAGGACACACGGAATTACAACCCGCCACTAAACCGCATCCTTGTGTGTTGAATTGACAGGTTCCTCCACACGCATTTGGAAAGGCCCCTGTACAGATAAAGCCTTGCTGACACGTCTGCTGACAATTGGTGAATGCTCCACATCCTGTTGTTATCGGCTGACAGGTTCCCCCGCAACCCCCTTGCGTAGATCCTGCGCATGTTTGGCCACTTGGACACGACACGGGACAGCCGGCGACTAAACCACATCCAGTCGAGGGTAGGCAGCCATTTACACTGAATGTGATGACTTGCGTCGCACTGTTTCCTTCTGGATCTCGCACGGTGTACCGAATGCGCTCATTGAGATTGGTATTGACTAGGTATGCAATGGTAATGGTGGTGCCCACCACGGAAATGGTTAACGCCGTCGTGATGGGAGGCTCTTGCACGGCCGTAAAGATCAATGACGATACAGGCGTGTCTGGATCAGAAACAAAAGTAGACCAAAAAACTTGGGTTTGTGTACCGCCACATTGGAGATTGATGTTCGGTGCATTGATTGTGGGAGGTTGAGGAGCATTACCAATTCTGGTTAGCGTAGCGAACTCAACAGGGATGGAGTATTTCCCTAGTGGCCCTTCCGGTTGATTCTTAAGAACGACGGATTGTCCTGCTGTAGTCACATCAAAAGACTGTGAAGCTGGAGATGTGAAAAACTGAATCTGACTGACTCCATCCCACGGATCGGCGTTTCCATCGTATTGATCTGGAATGATGATAGGGCTTTGTGAACCCGTAAATGCGATCCGTACCTGTTCGTAACCTGGAGGATTCCTAAAATAACCCCCTCGGAAAACCACTTGATACTTGCCTGTGGGGACGTTCAGGAACTGCAATTGATCGTTGCAGCCTGGAAGAAAAGTGCCGATGCACGTAGTTTGAGGGTCTGTATTGATGGTTGTGGACGGAGCAACAAAGGTTTTTGTGTAAATTGTCGCCTCAACACTCGGAAGAATCAAGACTAGAAACAAGCACAAATACATCCAAGATCGGTTCATGAATCCACCGACCTAAACCCTCCATTTAAGGCATATAAAGGTTTCGATTTTCCAAACTTAAACTACTTAAATACGATCTTATTCTGACCTCTTATGGATACCGATGCTTATTTAGCCGAACGTCGAGCCCGACTGGATGCAGATGTCGCACGAATCGAGGAAGAAAGAGCTCGGATAACCGCTCTTGAGACGCATGCTGCTCGTTACCGAGCCTTGATGGTCATTCCTGATGCGGATCTGATATCTAGTTGGCAGAAGCTATTGAGAGATCATGCCTTATCTAAAGACCCTGTTTATACTTCTTCGGATGTTTCTGAACCCTTAAAAGAAGCCTTGCGCACACGAACCTTGAAAGGATTTACGGAAGAACGATTGGAAGATGAATACAAACGTGTTTTGTATGGGATCTCGATCGTAAATAAAAATCGCTTGGTCTTGGCTAGTGATGCTGAAGGAACCCCGATTCAGTTCGAACCAGGATTTTTGCGGAGAACAGGATATAGTAGTCGAGAAATGATTGACCTTTGTCGGCGCTGTGCCCTTGATGAAGAGGCCCTTGTAAAACTGCAAGATTATGAAACTCAGCATGGCATCGCGTTTAAACCTCTTGCCAACCTTCTTCCGAAAGGTTACTCGATCGATGACGTTGGAACCCTTTTGCAAGTGCGCCAAGCCCTACTTGCTAAAGACTCTCGAGTATCCTTAGATACAGTCGTTCGATTCCGAGAGAAATTCAAAGGCATGGAAACTGAACTTGGATTAGCAGATTGGATTTCTTTGGCCCATGATGGCCTTAAGCTAGGAAGCATTGATGCTTCAGTTACCCGCCTTCTTGACAAAGCAACGGAGCTTAGAATGGATGATTTTGATACTGCTTTAGAAGCAGCTAAAAAACCTGACCCTAAAAGACCTCCTTGGGGATAAAATTACAATCCTACACTCTCTAGAATCTTCTCTTTATCGAACGGAACAAGGTCATCGTACGTTTGGCCCATGCCTAAATATATAATCGGTTTACCCGTGACGTAACTGATGCTGATGGCTGCGCCACCCTTTTCGTCCACGTCTGCTTTCGTTAAGACGATGACGTCAATGCCTACGGATTCATTGAACTGCTTGGCCTGCTCGACGCAATCATTGCCGGTAATGCTTTCACCGATGAAGACCTTGAGATCGGGTTTGTTTACACGGATGACTTTTTCGAGTTCTTGCATGAGATTTTTATTCGCATGCTGCCTTCCCGCGGTGTCGATCAAGACAATGTCAATGCCTTTGGACTCTGCATGTTTGATCGCGTCGAAAGCGACGGCGGCAGGGTCGGACTCGTAATCATGCTTAATGATCTTGACACCGAGCTTATTGGCATGCTCTTCCAACTGCTGGATGGCAGCAGCACGGAAGGTGTCGGCGGCTGCCAGGACAACTGTTTTTTTATGCTTCAAGAATAGGTGGGCGAACTTGGCAATAGTCGTTGTTTTTCCGGAGCCATTTACCCCGAAAAAAGCAATGATGTACGGCTTCTTTTCCTTTGCCTTCTTTAATAAGTCGATGCCTTCGACTGCAAATAAGTCCTCGATGCTCTTGCGTAAGGTATCGTGAATGATCTGATCCACTTGCTTTCGATGAATGCGATCGGACATGAGCTCCTGCTTTAAGTCGGCTTTTATTTTTTCCACCACTTCCAACGCCACATTGCTTTCGAGCAAAGCGATTTCCAACGGCTGAAAGAGCTCTTCGAATTTATCATCTGAGAGTTGGATTTTGGTGACTGTTTCCTTGAGACGCGCGAAGAAACCGACTTTTTCCTTTGCTTCTTCTTTTTCTATTTTTTCCTCTTTAACTTCCACTTTCGGCTCTTCCTTCTTGCCGAACAAACGGCCGAAAAAGCCCAGTTTTTCTTTCGGCTCTTCCTGATGGACTGGTTTGATCTTTTCTTCTATCGGTTTGATTTCTTCCTTGATGGGCCTTATTTCTTCTTTAAATTCGGGCTTTTCTTCTGGCTGGATGACTTCTTTCTTCTTTTTTACCTCGACGATCGGTTTTTCTTTCTTCTCTTCTTTTTTAGGCTGCGGCTTTACAGTAGGTTTAGAAATGGGCTTTTGAAGTACAGGTTTTTTTTCAATAGGCTTTTCAACTTCGATTTCTTCTTCAGTAGATTTTTCCTTGACTTTCTTTGTGAAGAAACCAACGGCTTTTTTCAGCTTATCCTTGAGAAAGCTAAACATGTCCTTCCTCCGTTTGGATATCCTTTGCTAAACCCTCCGCCTTTTGAATCAATTGATTGAACTGCTCTAAGACTTGCTCTCGATACTGAGCCATTTGCGAGAGCTGTGAGGAGATCATCCCAATGGCTTGATCAATGGTTTTATCCACTACGACACCATTCCCGACATTCACCCCTACTGTCTTACTTGACGTTAGCGTGGCTGAGGCGAAAATGCCGCTGGTGATCGGAACCTTAAGCTCTTCTTGACCGTCTAATTCTTTAAACTCTTCCAAAGCCTTGCGCATTCCGACAACCTCGGTGAGCTGCTTGTCCAACCTTTCCAGATGGTCTTTTAACTGACCTAATTGTTTATCTGTGAGTTGCAAGTCGAACAATTTTTGCTTGTCATTCACGCTTTCACCTTTGTAAAGCCCAGGCATTGTTCTACATAGACCATCTCTGGACCTCCGGATTGCTCGCCGATGACATAGCCATGATCGTTGCAGAGAAGGCCTGCCTTAATATAAGGATTTCCTAGATTGACCGTGCCTGGAAAGGCTGGGAGGTTTAACACCTTCTTTATCAACTCAGTGTCTTCTTTACCGAGGTCCATGTGAACCAAGGCGGCGTGCTTGTTTAAAACAGCTAGGCTTCCTACATTATCCAATTTGATGAGTCTTTCCTTCTTTACAGGCACTTTGAGGACCTTCTGGATTTCCTGTGCCTCTTGCTGTGTGAAGTCTGGATTGATGAGAGCGCCGTGATCGTTGCACAATATATTGTTGCCCAAACAGGTAAGGTTGGTTTCCATGATGTGAATCGGAAGCTTGAGCTTCTTTAAGGCTTCAAGCTCGTAATCAAAGATCAAGGAAGGGACGAGCAGGCCATTTTTGTTCCCAGCCAGAAAGACACCGATGAAACTCGTGCCGGCAATGGTGATGCGGTGGATGGGCACTTTCAAGGCTTTACCGATCTTTTCTGCTAACTCCTCAGAGACTTCCTTGCCCACTAGCGCATAGGAATTTGTACAGAAACCGTATAGGCCAATGTTTGGATTGCCGTTTAGATGGGCGATTAAAGCTCCCATATCTTACAGTATCGACGGGCGTTTTAAAAAGCTTGTGAAACAACCTAGGCGACTCTTTTAAAATTGAATATTGCTTGTTTTAAGAAGACTCAAGAGCAATTCGATCAAAGGGTGAAGGTTGTCTTTTCGCTGGGCCTGTTCTAGCACTTTGTAATAAATCAGTCTCTGCTTATTTGGGATATTGACCATTGGAAGCTTGTTCTTGTGTAATATGAAATTGAGCAGCAAACGGCCGACCCGACCATTCCCATCTACAAACGGGTGAATGCCTTCAAAGGCCGCGTGGAAGTAAGCCGCTAGAATCAGAGGATGCAGTTTTTTCTTATGTTGAGTGTACCAAAAAAGCAACGATTTCATCTCTTTAGGCACTTCTTTTGGCTGAGGGGGTGTCCAATCTACACCTCGAATGTAGACTTGAAGTGTGCGGTATTTTCCCACTTGATCTTGCAGATCCGGTTTTAACGTGTCTTTTACAACGAGACGATGTAGATGGTTGATGAGCACTTTTGTGATGTCTTTCTTATAACTCAACAGAAAGTCAAAGGCCTGTTTGTGATTCAATGCCTCGTTGATTTCCCTTAATGACTTATGGGCAGGAACTGTTTTCTCGAATAATAAATGAGCCGTTTCCTGTAAGGTAAGGGTGTTGCCTTCAATGGCGTTGGAATCATAGGCGAACTGGGTACAGAAGGCTTCGTAGCGCTGCTCGAGGTTAAGCTTTGGTTCTTTGGCGTACCCTTTTTTGAGTTTCTCTAGGAATTTAAGCTCCTCTGGACTGAGTAGGTACTCTAGTAAGGAAAGCTTCTCGTCCGCAGTGTTTTCGGCTTGGATAAGCTTTTTTTGGCTTAGGTTTACTCCGAGGTACTTACGTTCCTTTAGGATTTTATCCCCTTTTCGTATCGACTTTGCGCGATAATAATACTTGTTTTTTCCCTTTTTCTTAACCTCAGTGTAGACCATAGTACATATACGGGTACATTGTATATAAATATTGTTGTAGTGTAGACGTATATTTACTCTAAATCACAAACTTCATAAATTCTACTTTGTTACGGTGAAAATATGGTAGAAAAAGTGCTCCCCTACAAGTGCCGCTGTGGTGGAACATTGAAGAAAAGCGAAGTTTCCGTTGAGTTCTTCGGTATTGATTTTGGCATAAAGGCTTGTGAGGTCTGTACGAAGTGTGGCTCTGAATTCTTAGATGATGATATATTGGAGACCGTAGAACAAGAAGTGAAGAAACGAAAATTGTTTGGTCTCGAGCATCAGAATTCTTCTTTTGCAGTTTAATCTTGAGCAGAATTCTGTGTGCTCAAGAATCGCTTATATGCAACCGATCAACCATGAAATGCGATTCTTGACAAAACAAGTTCAGGTAACCAAATCTGGCAATTCCTTAGTGATCCGTATTCCACCTGAACTAGTTAAGTTTACTGGACTGAACTATAAAGACTTGGTACGGATTTATCCTGTCGAGAAGAACCGATTGGAGATTGAAGTGGCGGGTTTATAACCTTAGGAAGGAAAGTTCCAATTATTTTAAATTATTTTGGAAGGAAAGTTCCTAATTGGTTTGTTGAAGGGAGCTTGTTATGTTATATAACAAGAATATTTATAAATACCTATCTTGTTATAGACTATAACTTTATGGATATAACTCATATTTTGCAGTTTAAGCGGTCTGCTGATACATTGTACAAGTTAAGGGACTACACCTCTGCTACTATCCTCTATTTTAAAACGTGGTTTGCCATCCA
>CAYOJS010000086.1:0-828 GCA_964404345.1 uncultured Methanosarcinales archaeon | reverse complement strand
CCAAGATCATATCCTCCTCGATAAAATGGGAAGGGCTCCTAAAGACCATACGGAACGCTTTCGATTGCTGGAAAAAGCCTTTCCCCAAACTTACCAGAAACTTGACTTGGAATTCTCAACTTATCGAGAAACCTATTCCAGAACGGTCGATAAAGCAACATGTGATCGAATCAAAAGAACGGTGGAAGATGAACTCAAAAATTACTCGATTAAGCCGGATTAGCCGGGCTTTTTATAAGAGGCACAAAAGAGAGCTCTTGGACATCATCCTATTCGGTTCGTTGATCCGAGGAAAGACTGAGCCGAATGACATTGATGTCTTGCTTCTCTTTACCTTAAAAGTGGATAAGGAGATCGAACTCGCTTTCCGAGGACAATGCAAGGAGAAAAATTTAGACTTATTATCCAAAACAGTGGAAAGCTGCCAGCAGGAGACTTTCCTAGCTCGGGACAGCCTTTTATTTGAAGGATATAGCCTTGTCCAGCGGCGCTTCTTAGCCGCTCAATATGGGCATACTTCCTTTGGGCTGTTCTTTTATGCTACTAAGGACCTGAGTAATACCCGGCGAACCCGATTCTACTATGCATTAAACGGAAGAACATCCTTGGGCATGGTGGAGCGGCTTCAAGCCATTAAGCTATCCGACAGCATCCTTGCTGTCCCCCTATCAACCATTGAGCCTGCTCGACTCTTTTTTGAACACTGGAACCTTCCCTTTCGGTACGTACCGGTACTCTTACCCGAACGCATGGCAAGAAAGCATATATTGGCTAAAGTTATATAGTATAGAGAGGTTTGAATAACCCCTATGGGTAGTGTCCTATAGG
>CAYOJS010000085.1:0-7138 GCA_964404345.1 uncultured Methanosarcinales archaeon | reverse complement strand
TGGTCATCGCTCGCCTCCGGCTCGCTCAAGACCGGTAGGAAAACTGATTTTATGGTTAAGAGGAGAAAAAAGGAAATGCTTTTAAAGGAGCAACTGTCACCTTGAGCTATGACTGTTGAGAGTGTTCAGGTACTCGTTGAAGGAGGTAAAGCTACGGCTGCCCCCCCTCTTGGCCCTCAGCTTGGCCCTCTAGGCGTAAATATCGGAAAAGTTGTGGCTGACATCAATACGAAGACCCAATCCTTTAAAGGCATGCAAGTGCCTGTCACGGTATCTGTTACAAGAGAGACTAAAGAGTACACCATTTCTGTAGGAACACCCCCTGCCTCTGCCTTAATCAAAAAAGAAGCGGGCGTGGAAAAGGGATCTGGAAAGCCTCACATTGACCACATTGCTGACCTCATGATTGAACAAATCATCAAAATTGCCAAGATGAAAGAAGACAACTGCGCTGGTAAGACTCTTAAAGATCGTGTGAAGGAGATCATTGGGACGTGCAACTCCATGGGCATCATGGTCGAAGGCAAACACGCTCGAGAAGCCATTCAAATGGTGGATGAAGGTAAATACGCTGAACTCGAAAAGAAAGCGCAAGCCATCCTCAAAGAATTTGAAGGCAAAGAACGAAAAATTATTGTCGAACAAATGCGCCTTGCAGGCATCCCCGAGGATCACATCAAGAAACTCCTCCCTGCCACGGCCGGAGCCGGAGCTACTCCTGCAGGAGAAGAAGCCAAAGGTGGCAGTGCACCTACGGCAGCGAAGAAATAAGCCTTCTTATCCTCTCTTTTTTGAGCGAAAACTATATAAACCTTATAAGCTAGGGAAGAAGACATGCAAAGCATGGAAATCCCGGATGAGAAGAAGTTCTTTCTCTGCAACGGAGAAGTCGTCCATAACCTACCCGACCTCATGGAACGCCTTAAAACCATGGATGAGGGCGTATTTCAGCACCACGTCAACCCTGAACGCAATGACTTTGCCAACTGGATCCGCGATGTATTTGACAATAAAAAACTAGCTAGAGACGTTTCTCGATTAAAAACAAAAGAAGGCATGGCGAAGAAGATTTTTACGCATAATTATCAGTGATTAACGCTTTCTTGAGAATCTCTTGAATTCATTCGGTAATATCCCGCTCTTTGCTATAGGGACCTCGTTTAAATACAGCCAAAGATTATCTCGCGCCCTTGGATCGTTATCCTTTACAAGAACCGGCTCTGCTGACCAGGGATTAAAACGAACATGAGTAAGTGGAGGCCTCCCTTCTCTTAACCTTTCTCCCCTCTCTAGTTTTTCCAAGTATGATGTAAGTAACATCTTAGAAGCTTGATAAGAACTCCCATCTAATTTAGCCCTAAATTCTTGATTATAAACAAATGCTGTTGAAGGATCCACTTCTAAAGAAACCCAAGGAGTGCTTAACGTCTCTACGAAGCCAGGCTGAACATATCGAAAATAAATGTTTTCCATCTGATCCGAAAAACACACCGAACCGGTTGGCTCTATCTCCCCCCCCTTACGAGGACTTCCCTTGCCTTTAAACCTTCTTTAAGAATGGTATCTAATGTCGTATGACCCCCTATAAAATGATAGATTTCTACCATATTAACGCTTTCTCTTGACTGCATTTCTGCCCCGCCAAACAGCGACGAGCTGGACGGCGATGACGATCAATAAGACAATGAAGACGGCAAAGACGTATTTCCAATTCAACTTCCAAGCACTGTCCTTCAACTGGACTTGCAAGGACTCCACGTATTGTACTGAGGAATCCTTGGGCGACAAAGTTAAGTCTGAAACATAACTGCCTGGCTCATACTGAGTAAGGCCGGTTACAACTAAGGGGACTTCTTTTACTTGGCCAGGCTCTAAGTACAGGTCTGAAAAAGGAACATGCAAAAATGGCGAAGACAACTTTAACGTATACAAGGCTGCTTCGATGCCTAAGTTCTTTACCTTAACAACCAGCTTATCATCTCCTTTATTTAAGACGATCGGCTCATCGGCTACACCGACTTGGTGACAAGCTTGCTGCGATAATACCTTAACTGGTAAGGTTATGTCTCTGGATAACTCTGGGCGTGAAGCGGGCATCACCGTCACCCGGATGAGCGCGTCTTTGTTTTCACACGGAGCGTTCCATATGATCTTGACATTTCCGTTCTCACCCGGGCGCAGGGAGATGCTTGCGTCTAAGACTTTGACATCTGACGAAAAGACTTTGAAGGTATCTGGGTCAGAACCTTGATTGCGGATATTCAGCGTGAGGGTTTTTTCACCACAACACGCTTTATCGGCTACGTCTGCAAACTTCCCACTGAAACCATGACAATCCTGCACTTCTACGTGCAAAGACTTATAGGCGAAATCTGAGTCTAAACTGGACTTTAAACCAACTTGAACGTCGAAAGAACCTGTTTCTGACTTTTTAGGATGGAAAATAAGTTGGGCTTTATCTAAACCATTGCGAGCGACTGAACCCTGACTCTGTGAAAGTTGAGCAAAATCGACTCCTTTGACTTTTAATTGATAATCCAAGGGAGCGTCACCACTGTTGCCAATGGAAATATCTAACTTTTCAGGCACTTCTGAACACAAAGCGACTTTATCGTTGGACACGCCCCAAGCATACATGGGCTTCTGCACTCGAACGAACAAGCTCTTGGTAGAGGACATGCCATTGTTTTGAGAGGATAATGTAATAGGGATTGCGAGATCTTTGGAAGCTGAACAAGAAACGGCGTGGTAACCATACACCGTACGCTCTTCCTGGGCTTTTAAGAGCACAGAAGGCTCGCTGAAGGTAATGGGTTCTTCTGAAAATAACGTAAATCGGTCATCAAACAGGCCTACGTTTTGAATGTGCGCCTGGAAATTGGCGACACCACACGCCTTAGTTGAAACGGAATCCGGCAATAATTCAAAGCCCAAGTTTTGACAATGAACGACCTGAAATGGTCTTACAATTTCTTTCATGCCATCGTGATTGGAAGCCACCAAGACTGTATAATGATATTGGCCAGGTAGGGCATCGCACGGAATGTTCATGAACACACCCACGTCCTTTTTCATTCCTGGCTGCAAGCTAAAGGTTAGATCTGAAAAACCAAACCAATCTTGAACAGGAGAACGGACACCGACGCGATAAGCTGCGTTGAAATCTCCAATGTTCTGAATCCGAAATGAATCGGTCTTCGAAGCACAAGAGCAAATCTTTAGACCTTCCTCAGTTGAGGAAGTTACATAATCTAATGAATACATATCTACAAAAATTTTAGCTTCTACTGAGGAAGCGATAAGTAAAAACAACACAAACAGGAAGGCTAGCTTTTTCATGGTTCAACCCTTACTAATAGTTGGAATATCGAACCTTACGTCCACTCTTTCCGTTCCCCATCTGTCGGCGGCTCAACACAAAAATCAACGCCCCCAACAAGATTAATACTAAAACAGTAAGCAAGATGATCCCGAACTTGTCCGAGACTTGGAAGGTATTCAGGCTTTCATGATCTCCAAAGACATTGGCCCGCAAATTGACTTGAGCCAATTCGTCACCAGATTCAATGCGCACCGTAAAAGCATGTTCGCCTACTCGTGCGGTGGAATCGGCTTGGACATACAAGTAAAGCGTCTTTTCCTGGCCTGGATTGATCAACACGACGCTGCCTGGATCAAATCGATACGTTCCAAAGGCATCCACATTGAATGCAATCAAGGAATACTGCTTGATTCGATCGGCCTTGTTCAAAATACGAATGGGATACACAACACCGGCGCCACCTGCGGCGACGTCATGCTGAGATAAGAGTTTAACTTGAGTTT
Organism: uncultured Methanosarcinales archaeon; assembly: GCA_964404345.1. Taxonomy (GTDB): domain Archaea; phylum Nanobdellota; class Nanobdellia; order Woesearchaeales; family SM23-78; genus JBBSWA01. The sequence continues at coordinate 3,313 of CAYOJS010000085.1, read as the reverse complement.
CTTCGCTGAGTGCTGTAGCGTACGGGAAGGCTTCCTCACTCAAAGGCTGCATAGGCTTTTGAGCGGCTTGCTTTACCATTACCTTTTTTTCTACAGGCTTTTCAATTTTAGAAACTTGATGCATTTGATGACTTTGAACTTGCTGCATTTGCTGTTGAGGCGGAGCGATGGTTTCTTGATACCAACGATCGCACGTATCTCCAACACTGTTACTATTTGCATCCTTTTGATCGGGATTGAAGAAGCCCGGGCAATTATCGATGATGTCTGGAACACGATCACACTCTACGTCTTGCAAAAGACCATGACCTGTGCTGATGGCACACGTATTGGCCTGGACAGAGATACTAGGAACTAGCATTAAAACCAAGACACTGAGCACGAACAGGATGTTTTTCATAGTCACCACCTTGAAAGGTAATACGTTAGATATACTGAACTAGTTTATAAATATTTCGTTTTTTGTCATTGTAGAGTGAACATTAAGTACCCATTTTTCATCGACGGACGACGTTTTAAAAGCCCACCCTCCAGCTTAAATATGTGTTTAAATGGCTTTTGCTTAAAATATATAGCTTTTGACCATTTAATATAGCAGTTTTAGAAACTTCCAGATTCAAATTACTCCAATTCTCTCTTCAAAACCTTATGCGCGTTGTTAATTTCCTTAAATTTAGCCGTACTACCCCTTTATCCGGGTGATGCTCCTTTGCGAGCATTTTATACTTTTTATCGATTTCATTCCAATTGATGGACTCTTCATTCACCCCTAGCGTTTCTCTTGCTTCCTTACGTTTTGATTCAATGTCATGGTCTTCACTAAACAGATCGATGAATTCTTTTATTGTTTTCTTTTCATCCAATAGCGCTTCTACTTCCAATTCGATTATTTTAGAAACGATGTATAGATTCTCAATAAAACTTAACTTTGTATAGCTAAGGTAAAGATGCTACCCCTCCATGTACCAAGCAACAGAGGCTTTTGCTTTTTTTATTACCACTGCCTCAAGATTGATATCAATGTCGTCTTCACTTACTCCGACTTTTTTTAAACTAGTAAAGATGTTGTTTTTAAGCTGCACTGCTTTTCGTTGAGAAGCACCCTTTAAGTTGAACGATTCCAATTCGTACCCTTTCACTTTTAGCGTTGCCATTTTTTAGTTCTGTCAAGAACCACCATTCATAAAAAGGTAGTTCTTGAGCATGATCAGAATTCCACTCACTCCACCTATTTAGATGGGTGGAATTCTGACATTTTATGCTCAAAAAGAGAGGCGCTTATAAAAGTGATCCTTGAATGAGCCCTTTTCCAAAGCCTTCTTATAGTTCTTCCTTTACTCCAACTCCATGACCTTTTCCTATATGCTTGCCCCCATGGAAGACACGACAGACAACGCTTTCCGAGCACTGTGCTTTCGACACGGAGCTGACTTAACGTTTACGGAAATGACTCGGCTCTCAGGCCTTGTAAGGCGCAATAAAAGCACTTGGCGAAAGATAGAGATACAAAACGAGGTACCTACCCAGATCCAATTAGCGACTCAGAAAGAGGGGGATTTGAAACGATTCTTGAACGACTTTGAACCGACCAAGGGCTTTGCTGGAATTAACTTCAATTTAGGTTGCCCGAGCCCCACGTTTATTCAACAAGGACTGGGCTGCAGCTTGGTCAAGCGAGTCTCTAAAGTAGCAAGGCTTATTCAGATGGTTAAAGAAAAAGGCTATCCCTGCTCGATCAAGATGCGCCTGGGGTTGAACCTATTTGAGAAGAAGAAAAAAGTTTATTTGAATTTGATCAAGGGAGTCGATGCCGACTTCTTTGTTGTTCACGCACGGACTGGCACGGAGCACTACGAGACAAAACCCGACGATGCTATCTATCCTGAATGTGCGGATACTGGAAAAGATATTATTGCCAACGGAGACATTGACTCTGTTCAACCAGTTACAGCCTTAAAAGAGATGGGAGTCAAAGGCGTCATGATCGCACGAGCGGCTGTTCGAAATCCATCCTTGTTTGAACGCTTGAAAGGCCTAAATGAAACGGATGCGGAGACGTTAAAAAAAGAATACCTTGAATTACTCCATAAATACCCGATGAGAAGAACCCTCTATCAAGAGAACGTGCTTAAGCGATTGGGACAAGAAAAGGGCACATATGCTGTAGAGACAGTGATGGGGTAGATCTATACTTCTTACTTTTATTTCTTATCCTTGTTCTCTTTCGGCCTCACAAACTTTGAATGCAGTTCGTCCTCATGAATATGCCACAAGATCTGGCGGATTTCCAGCAACTGCTTCTCGACCTCAGCAATCTTGTACTCGGACAAGTTATTGATGCGCAAGTCCAGACTGGCCTTTTTTAGCGTCAGTTCGGCACGCTGACGGTCCTTCTCTCCCTGACGATTTTGACTGATCATCACTAACGTCGATAAAAAGATGGCTTCCAAAGAAACGATCATGGTCAACAACCCATACGGAAAGGGCTCAATACTTGATAAAATCCACAAAATAAACCAAACCACGTGAATCCCCACAAAGACCCAGGAACCAACAAATCCTGTCACTGAATCCGCAACCCGCTGACTCCACGGCAAGTGCTCCTCTGGATTCTCCTCGAGACCTTTAATCTCATGAATGGCCTTTCTTAACTCTTCTTCCGACTCACTGATTTCCTCCTCGATTCGGTCATCGATTTTCTTCTGAAGATCACCCACTTCGAGCATCTTATCCGGAGACTTCTTAGGCATCCTGAGATATTACACAAAGGCTATAAAAAGATTTCCTTAAGCCTAAGTTAGGACCAAAAAACTAGAATCTCCCACTAAATAACCCTTTCATTAAAGACTTATTTCCCATAAACCCCCCCACGAAGGTATAAAAATAACGTTTAATACCCTTAATTATGTTGAGAAGACCCTTCTCTGTAACTTTAGAAAACCTTGTACGATACACCCCCCACCATTCCAATATTGAAGAACAAATAAGAGCTGCTCAAAACTATCTCAGACTATCTAAGCTAAATACTGCTTGGATATTTCTCGCCACCCAAGTTGGATACGCCCCAGCTTTAGTCCAAAGAACTCAACGCCATTTTTTCATCACACCCACCCCCGCCCTGCATGGTGTTGGGGATCTTATTAGCGGCGATAGCTACACTGACCTTCGAAACATCCTGCGATTAGGCTTTCGCTCGGATTGCGATGTTCCTAACGCTTCTTTACAACCTTACCATCCAATGCAAAGAAATAGAGGCAACGTCAACGCGGCCGCCCACCACCGGTGATCGCTTCGCTCAACACCGGTGGCATGC
>CAYOJS010000084.1:0-7154 GCA_964404345.1 uncultured Methanosarcinales archaeon | reverse complement strand
AAAGCGCGTTTACGACGGATATACCGACTCCGTGCAAGCCGCCCGATACTTTATACGAACCCTTGTCAAACTTACCTCCTGCGTGAAGGATGGTCATGACAATCTCTAAGGCTGACTTTTTGTACTTGGGGTGCTCATCTACAGGAATGCCTCGGCCATTGTCAATGACACAGACATTGTTGTCCTTGAGCAGCTTGACTTGGACTTCGGTGCAGTGGCCCGCTAAGGCTTCGTCCACGCTGTTGTCCACGACTTCGAAGACCAGGTGATGAAGGCCACGGGCGCCTGTGCTGCCAACGTACATGCCTGGACGCTTTCTGACTGCGTCGAGGCCGCCTAGAACGGTAATGGATTTGGCATCGTACGTGCTGTTTTGAGGCTGTTTTTCAGGCTCTTTTTCTACAGGTTTAGGGGTCATTCTCTCGTCGATAAATGCTACTAAAGAAGACTCTCGTTGGCTTTATATAACTTGTGTCTCCGTCGACGGAGTTGTCGACGAGGAAATGGGGGGAGATGGGTTTTCTAAGTTGGTTGTTTTGTTACCTTATAGTGGTTAAAATAGTAAGATTTATAAATGGGACTTATATAACCTTCAACATGAGCGATCTGCCTGAAGAACCTATAATGGATATTAATCGCACCCTCCTTATGCAACTTGTAGAGGGAAGCACTGTTCTCTTTAATACTGCAGACGCGACTGTACGCACTGCCGAAGAAGCTTTGAAAACCATGGTAATGCCTGCAGCTACTACTGCACAAACCGTTCCCCCCCAAGAAGCTCCTCCATTGACCCTCCCAAAAAAATCCCCCCTAGAACCTATTGCGCTAAGACATCCTACCACCCAGAGAGAAAGACTTATAACGATTCCTCAAGCTTATGCCATTCAAGGAACTGTTGTACCCACGCAGGAAGGGCGTACTTCCCATCCTGTTATCGGATACTTCGCAAGGACGGCACGAAATGACATCTTACTTGTTGGAGATCCAAGAAGTAAGATAGGCGTTTCCGTAGCAAAGATCTATTATCTCGCACCTGATGAAACCGCCTTTTTTAAACAATTACTCGCAACGCAAAATTATTTTACAAGGGCTATGACTGGAAACCCCCATATTATTACTGTTCATGAATCGGGTGGATATGAAGTACAACTTCCTGGAAAAACTAGAAAAGGCATTGGTCTGGTTCTTGACTTGCAAGACCCTGAAGTAAATCCGCGCCTCAGTGACTACCTCAGAAAAAAAAGGGTCTTGCCCGAGAATGAGATGTGCCACGTTGCCTTAGGCGTTGCTCGAGCTCTAGCTGCTGGTACCCGCGCAGGAATCATCCATGGAGATGTCAAAAGCGAAAACATATACTGGCCTAGCATATTAGCCGACTGGGATGTTGCAAAAAGACATAGAAATATTAGGATCCCTGGCGGTTCAATGCTTCCTGCCACTCCTTTCCCTTCTTCGATTCTGACCGGAACCCTTCACTATATGGGGTTGGACGCTCTCGTGTCACCAGAAGATGAATCTCTCGTTGCCGAACTCCAAAAATCTGGAGGCCTCACCTTTAAACATGATGTACATTCTTTAGGTGTGTTGTGTTATCTAGGCCTTACCGGAACCTTTCCTTACGGAGACCCTGCTCAAGACCAAGAAAGATTGTCCTCCCTTGCAGCTGATCGAGCGACGCAACTCATTGCTAAAGGAACCTTTCAGCCTTCCCAGCGAGACTCTTTGGAAACAAGTCTCACCAATCATTGGATGAGAAAAGAGTTAATGGAAAGGGTAAGATCTAAAGCAGACATGAGCAGAGTTTCTTCACCCTTCTTTAAACAATTGATCTATCAGATGTTAGGAGGAGAAAAACCTGGATTTCCCAATTATCGACCTGCCCTTGAAGACATCACTCATCAATTGGAAGCTCGCATTTGATTACTTGATTGCTCTTTCGTTTTAGAATCTAAACTGGTTACTAGATGAATAAATAATGAGATAGAAGAAACTATTTACTTTCAAGGACGGAACGTAGGTCATCTCTCAATCCAGGGAAGGTGTACACCCAATTCGGGCTTCCTGTCTTTTTACTGCCTAGAAGCATTGCATAAGGCCCGTATTGTTTCATGGAAGTCAAACGCCTACGCAACATCGCTTGCGTGTCACCTGTTATGCCTCTGACTCTTTCCTCGCTCTTCGGTGGAGTAACTACTAAACTGATGACTGACCCCAATACAACGGCCTCTAACATATTTGAGGCTGTAATTAAGGAGCTCATATTCGGATCTGCGCTTGCGATTTCGTCTGCTTCATCTGCTGTATCGTCTGCTCTTTCCAGTAATCTGAGTAAGGGTTTATGCTTTAAGTCTTTTAATGACTCGGCTGCGATGCTAGTTAAGGTATAGACACTGAAGCCTTGCCTCTTTATGCGATCCCGGTTTTGGTCCCCTGCAATTCCAAGAGCTAACAATCGGCTCGCATCTGAATACACTCGTCTATTCAAAGCACCTTGCGATAGATAATAGACCAATTCATCCACCTTTCTGACAGCGGCTTCTATTTCTGGGGATTCTGAGCCTCCCATTGAGGCCATATCTCCTAATTTCTTCCAACTTGTACCTTGGAGCATTCTAAAGTAAATTTCATCCTTAGAAGGAAATTCTTGTAATCCATCATGTACTGCCTTTAGATTTGTAGAAACTCTTCCGAGAAGGTCTTCAACTGCGACAGCGTTTAACTCCATTTCCGCGCCGAAAAATCTTGCTCGGGTGGTGCCTCCATTGCAAAGACTTGCTGCATAGGTTCCTAAACTGCCCCTACACTGCTTTTCATACGTTTCTATGATTCTTTCTACCATTGGATCTATAAGATCAGGGTTTGCTCTGGCAGTTTCCTCTTCTTGAAATCTTTCGCCATACTGCATTCTTCCTACCAACACATCGAGAGCTGTATCCAACCAACTGCCTGCGAATCGTAATGCTCTATAATGCCCCTCTCTGAAAGGAGAACCCTTTTCTGGGGAGAACTGTTTCATGAACCATACATGGCCAAAATCAACTGACTTTCCCCCATCATCTTTCATTAAGAATGGATGAACATAAATGTCTGCTCCCACGCCATCACTTGTACCTGTATTTCTTTTTTCTGAAGAAGTGGAATGTGCTTGTGTTACTAGATTTTTTAATGTGGCATGTGCTCCTCGGGTTATCCCTTGACTGACGTGATTGCCTGAGACCTTTCCGCCAGGTGTGGCAGGGTCATCGAAAAAGAGGCCCCAATCGGTTGCTTCCGTGGCCTTACCAAATTCTCCGATCCAATGCATACCCGTTCTTGTGACACCGACTGGATCGAGTAGCTCGGGTTCAAGATGCCTTTGATAGTCAAAGTTAGGATCTAATCGTTCTCGGATCACTCTATCTAGGATGTCATAAGCAAGAGCTCTTTCTGGTATGCTGGATTCTTCCTGGGCACTAACTTGAGCCATATAGTCATCTGCCATGGTGGTAACGAACTGTTTTCGCTTTATAAATCTTATTGTTTTAACCACTATTTAGTGGTTAATAGAATCCTTCGACGGGATTCGCTTGCATCCATCACGTCGATGCTCTTTCTAAATAAGGGTTGCTTATATATATTGTGGTCTTTGGTTATAGAAGCAAAGCCCTTCGAACCGAAACCTTTATAAATAAAAATAACTACTCTATAGTTACAACATATAGAGGTTAACATGGTACTTGAACAAACGATTGACGAAGAAATCATGCCTGAGATGAAAAGAAAGGCACAGTTGATCCTTGTAGAAGTACCTTAACACCAACATGGAAGACATTGAAATCAGCGAAGATGAAGTTGCCCTGGTCGAAGAGATACGAGGCGACAGCAAGAAGAAAGTCAGCCTCAACCAGAAAAAGCTATCCCGACAAGAAATGGACGACTTGTTTACTTCTTAACATCGTACTTTAGCAATCTTTTTAAAACCTGAACCTTAAAAATAGGTATGGGACTCGGCACTTGGTGGAGGAATCGCAAAACTCGGATTTGGACTAAGATTGTACAGATCTACCTCAAAGAACTTGAACAGCTTGGAGGACCTGATGCGCCCCCCCTTACAGACACTCCTGCTGAAAACTATTACACCTACATTGCCGCTGCTAAAGAAGTTTATCCTAAAGCCGGTGACGCGGTTCTCTTTGCCCAAGAAGTCCTCTCCGACCTCTCCAAAGCACCTGAACTCAAAGAAAAAGTAGCTGCCATCATCACGGTCTACCGAGAAGTCGTCAGCTCCTTTCACTCTGAAAAAGGCGTTCAAACTACGGTCTATATCCACGCTGCCCTCAAGAAAAACAGCCGAATCGAAGATCTCATGAAAACAACCGAGGCCCACTTCTATCGTTGCCCCTTACGGTAAATTATTTAAACCTGAAGAAGAGTAAACGATCATGGGACTTCTCTCTCGCTTCTTCAAACCCAAGCCAGTCGCTACCGCATTTGGACCGGAGCAGAAAAAACTACGACTCCAGAAAACCATTATGAGTCATTTGCAGAATCGCATTGAAGACCTCCTTGCCTTTGACGAGATCCGGCAAAGTCCCTCTGCTGTAGCGATGCTCTCCTCAGCGTATGCTCGACTGGTCTATGCCTGCCAATTGACTGAAGCTCTTGTTAAAGGATCTACTGATGATGAAACTCAGCGCTGGTATGAACATGCTACCCGAACAGCTCTTCGAGACTTGAATGCAGCCATGTACAATCTGCATGAAAAAGAAAACCTTACGACCTTTCAAGAAGCCTACGATCGGTTGTTGGAACTCCGTCTTCGATTACGACAACGTTTAAAAGTCGCCGCTTGATTCTATACTGCATGAAAGAAATTGCCCGAGGCGCGGAAGCGGTTATCTATCTGGATAAGGAAGAAGTTGTCAAGAAACGACTCAGCAAAGGCTACCGCCACCCTGAACTGGATGCGGAACTGATTAAGGCGCGAACGAAACGAGAAGCCAAATTCATCCATGACCTTCCCATCTTAGGGCCTAAACTGCACAAAGCCGATGCGAATACGGTGACAATGGATTTTATCTCCGGAGAGAAAGTAGCCAACATCCTGGATGAACAGCCTGAATGGGCGGAAAAGATTGGCGAAGCCCTTGCCAAGCTGCATGACAAAAACATGATCCACGGCGATTTAACGACCAGTAATATGATCCTTCACCCTGATCAAAAGCTCTACTTCATTGACTTTGGGCTTAGCTTCTACTCAGATAAGATAGAGGATAAGGCTGTTGATATCCACCTCTTCAAAGAAGCCCTGGAAAGCAAGCACTTCCGCGTCGAACACAAAGCCTATAAGCACTTCTTGAAAGGCTACCATGCGAGCAAGCAGGCCGAGGCTGTTTTGGAACAACTCAAAGCCGTGGAAAAAAGAGGACGCTACAAGAACAAAGGAAGCTGAAGGGAAAGGGTTATAAATGCCTACACAGACGCTTTTTTTAGATCGAAATGGTTTCCCTTAGAGAATTAGTTCCGTTAGTTGCTCGTGACTACGAGAAAAGTTTGCAATGTGAAGACTCTGGAAGTGGAGATGCTTTTTCTATCACCCCTTCGGATTTAGAAGGCCTTTGCGTTACTCATAAAGTGGGACGTCGTACGTTGGTTCACCTGCTTGCAGAAGCGAGAAATCTCGAACTTCTGACTGAACATCAATTGGAGCCTCTTGTTGTCAAAAGAGCGGCAGAAAAACCCTTTCCCATCAAACCACAAGAACGGTTTGAAACCGCCCTTAAGACAACCAGTATGGAGCGCCGCATTGTAGCCATGCTTCTTCTTGACGAAAACTGGCGAACCCCTCATGAACTACGAGCAAAACTTATTGATTTGGTTGGTCCGGAAGCCCCTGTTCCCATGGGCCCGAATATGGCTTCTTATTATGAAGGAGTTCTCTATGAAGCTGGATTTGTCACTAAAGTTCGTCTTGGTAGAGGACTGGGCCTTAACCAATTGTATGTCACTTTAACGAAAGATGGAAAAGAAATGGGTCAGCCCCTCCACTATCAGGCTCTTCGCCAAGTTGTTGGATTAAAGCAATCTGTACTTCAATTCGGATTTGCTAATGACTCCAGTGGTCATAGTGGGGTATACAACCGTTTCCGCCTATTAAGACGACTCGAGCAAGCCTTTAAACGCAAACCTGCTAATCAACGGGAACGAATCGCCCAATTAGAAAGAGAAGTTCGAAAACAAGGCCCTCCAGGCGTTCGCATTACGGCGCTTGCTTCTTATTTAAGAATTCAACGAGAAAGCGTCGAATCTCACTTAAAACAACTTCAAAGACAAGGATACGTAACCTTATCAGATCATACCGCTGCTTGGACAGGACCTAAAAATGACTTTATGCTTTCCTATGCTCATGGCATCCACCGGTTCTTAACAGAGGCCCGAGTACGACATGACATAAGACATGATATGCCATCTGAGTCTCTTCAATTGCCTGGCCGACTCAGAGCAGCTCTTGAAATCTCAGACCAGTACGCGCGCAGGCATGAACCCCTTCCATTTAATGAATGGAGAAACCTAATGTTAACTTACTTACAAACGAATATGAATGGACATGAAGGTCTTCCAAGAGCCCAGGTTATCTGTGCTGTTCAAGGACTCCTCCATACCAATTCTCAGCGCGTGGATCGCCTTGTTAAATCTGGAGAAGTTACTAAATCCCCCGTACGTGAAAATGGACATGTTCGAGTTTACTATCGTCCCGCGTAACTATATAAACCTCTTGCTGTTTCGTCGTGAGATGAAGAAGGGCTTGTTGTTGCTGTTTTTGTTGTTATTGCCTTTGGCTATGGCCAAGTCGGGTCGTATGACCCTCTTGACGGTAGGGCAATTAGGAGATCAAAGCATTACTGGCGGAACAGCAGACTTGTACTTGGACATTCGACCGGGCAGTGGACGCATCTTTATTGATTCCTTCCCTTTAACCAAAGTGGACACGCAGATTTCTACACGATTGGCAAACCAAGTAGCGTGTTCCTACCTGGAGTTGGATTGCTCTGTGTATGATTTCTTTTACAAGATCGAAGCCAATAGCCCCATTGTGGGGGGACCCAGTGCAGGAGGCGCCATTGCTGTACTGACGATTGCCCTGCTCAAAGACATCCCTTTGGACAATGAAACTG
>CAYOJS010000083.1:3527-7204 GCA_964404345.1 uncultured Methanosarcinales archaeon | reverse complement strand
TTTCGCCCTATGGTTCTACCACTTCAACTCAGCACACCCGACTTGACTTTACCCCATTGTTTAATGGAAACTTCAACGCGGTAGCGTTGTAATCTCGCATTTTAGCGAAACTCAGCAGCTTTGCTGCTGTAAGCTTTGGTTTTTAATCAAAACTCGGTACGTTAGTAACTTTTAGGCGAGCTGTAATAAGAGCAGGAGAGTAGTCTAGTTCAAGAGCAGGGTAATCTACTTGCATTTGCTTTTGCACAGATTGAACGATCTCTAGGGGACAGGGTGCAATGCCAGTCATGCGTATCTGGCCTTGAAGATGGAGGGCTGACAAGGCATGTCGGAGCAGGGTTTCAAGGCTCTCATGGTGGGGAATACCTTGTTTGTCTTTACGAATATCTAAAAGCGCAGATTCGGGGAAAAGAATATAGTCAAAGGGCTGTGGAAAGGCAGGCCAGGGTTGGTACATATCAAACAAGTATTGTTGGGGGTGGGAGGGCAGGATGGTTTCTTTGTCAGATAGGGTAATCTGCTCAGGAGAGATGCCTAGGTGTTTGATTAAGAAACGTTCAAGATGGGCAGGTCCAGATCCTACTGTCAATACGTGTCGTTGGTGGGTTCGGATATCCTCAACCAAGGGTTCAGTGAGCAGTTCTGAATTAAAATGCCAAAAAGGGGAAAAATAAACCCATGATTTATCTTCAGGTTCGTAAACGGGGTGGTATTTGAATTCAGGAAAATCGTTGCGTTCCTGTGCTCTGATTTTTTCTAAGAACGTTTTTCGAAACATTAGGGGTCACTATAGATCCATTGATTTTTAGGTGGTCGAATCTCAGGGTTGAAGTTGAAGCCTGGGTTGGGGGCGAAATTGTCAAATCCACCGATGAATCCGCCGCGGTTGCGTAGTTCCAAAGGTCCTGGGATGAGGCCAAATCGGTCTCGAATTTCCATAGGTCCGGGGTTGAATCCGTTTCGATTTCGAATTTCCGTGGGTCCAGGGATGAATCCTCCTCGATTGCGAGTTTCGTCAGGGCCTGGGATGAAGCCGCCTCGGTTTCTGGTTTCTTCAGGCCCAGGTACAAATCCAAGTCGATTTCTATCCTCTGTAGGTCCAGGCGTGAATCCGCCTCGGTCGCGGATTTCTTCTTGGCCAGGGTTAAATCCACCTCGGTTTCGATTCTCCACAGCTCCAGAGTTAAATCCGCCTCGATTGCGGGTTTCTGCAACGCCGGTATTGAATTCTCTTCGGCCACCTCGTAGTTCGCTGCCAGGTAGGAAGTCAATGCGGGGGTTGCGTACTTCTAAGCTGTTGACAAAGGCGCCTTTGTAGCAGGGTTGAATGCCTGCTCCGCCTTGTCCAGCACCTGAATCTGTAAAGAGTCGGTGGTGGCCTTGTCGGTATTCAAACTGATCAGCAGGGCTGAGTTGTCTGAATTGTTCTGCTGAGATAGGATCAATAGATTCGTAATAGTCATTAAACGTCTGGGTTTCATCGTCTACGTGAGTGTAGTCTTTGTAGAGGTCTGTATAGTCATGGATGTTTTGGGTGTATTCGATGTCATTGTGCCAAATAGTTGGATCCGTAACAGTGTATTTTTGGCCGTATTCGTCTACATAGGTGCTGGGATCGTGTTCGATGTTAACATCAGCATGGTCTAAAACATATTCAGGGTGTTCAAAGTGGCCAGTGTTAGGAAAGACCATGGCAGCTTCTCGAACACCACTGCGAACTTGACTTTGAGCGCCATTGTCGCAGTAGCCTTGGTAAGTAGTGCTGGGATAAGGGCTAATAGCGCCACGGAGGTAGCTTACAGCAGGGGAAGTAGCGGCCGTATAGGCGTCAGTAAAGCCATATCGGGGTAGTCCGTAAGATCCGCCTTGCATAGAGCCTTGTCCCATGCCTTCTTGGTGAGGGGCATAAGGGTCTAGGTGGGCAAAGCTTAAGGTAATTAAGACCAAGCCCATGATCAGATAGAGGAGTATCTTAGTGTGCATAAATGGGTTTAGAGTAGATTCATTATATAAATCTTTCGTTTTTAGTTACTTAAAAGTGATAAATTATCGTCTTTTCTTAAGGTAAGGCATCCGCATATATTCCTTGCAAACCCCGCAAGTATACACAACTTTGTGCTGCGTCAGCCGTACCCGGCAATTCACGCCGGGCTTCAAGTAAGAATGGCATTTCTTGCAAAAGCGTCGCCTGTATTCACGGGGCATTCGCACCCGGGCCTTCATCGCAACCTTTCGAGCGAGTTCTACATAACGATTCGATAGTTCAGGTCGTTTCTTAAACTGTTCCTCAGCTTCTCGGAACAGTGTATGAATTCGTTCCACCGCCAGTTTCTTCTTTTCTTTTGGATCTCTGAATTTCTTGGGCATTCTTAGTTAGGGGTAAGCTCGGCATAAAAAGCTTATGTTTAAAAGAAACGAGGGACTCCATCAAGTCATGCCTCCTAGTTTTTTATATCTCGTAACAGCTCCGCACCTACCGCAAGATGCAGAAGTAAGGCTTCGGATGCGACTTTCAGGGTTTTCAAGAGTTACCATCGATAAAATAGTAAGAGGAGAGAGAGGCGTAAATGCAGTAGCAGATCACGAACCCTTCTTCCATATGCTTTGTGGGCCACGTCCCGGATCAGATTATTATGTGCTGGAATTAAAAGCAGACATGCAAAGTGAAGAAGGAAGAATGGGAGCAGAGAGTGCCTTGCGTCAAATCGTTCAAGAGACCAGTCATCCAGAAGTTCAGGCGTACCGATTCGACGCTCAAGAGCAGCTAACACCAACTATTTAAACAAGAAAATATCTAAGAGAACATGCAAATCCTCAACTTAGACATCGAGCGCTTAAACCACGCAGCCTTCAAGATCAAGGGCACGCAGACACTATATATAGATCCATTCCATATCAAAGATAACTTAGAGCCTGCTGACATCATTCTCGTTAGCCATGAACATTATGATCATTGCAGTCCCGAAGACATCAAAAAGATTGCAAATGAAAGCACAACACTGGTTACAGTTGCCGACAACCTCAGCAAGCTCCACAACGTAAAACTCAAAGAGGTCTTACTCGTAGAGCCTGGCAAAACAGTCACGATTGGCAGCGCCAAGATCGAAGCCGTCCCGGCCTACAACACGAACAAGCACTTTCATCCTAAAGACAATGGCTGGGTGGGTTTCATAGTAGATATGGATGGCAACCGAGTCTATCATGGCGGCGACACGGATTTCATTCCTGAAATGTCCACCTTCAGAACAGACATCGCTCTCCTGCCCGTCTCAGGCACGTACGTGATGACAGCAGAAGAAGCCGTGCAAGCCGTTGCTTCCATCAAACCCAAAATAGCGATTCCCATGCATTACGGCGACATCATCGGCACAGAAGCCGACGCCTTACGTTTCAAAGAATTAGTGAAGGGCTGTGAAGTGAGAATTCTGTGAGTGTATCACTTAGATAGTTTCCATAGTAGTTCAAAAACTTGTCTTTGGGTATCGGCTATATCTTTATTTTGGATCACAACACCGATGAGTTCTGGTTTTGAAACGGTGAGGAACGCTACTTTATCGCCGTAAATGAATACATTTGACTTGAATACAACTGGAGAGAACTTCAAAGCTCTATATTCCTGGACATTACGGTCTTTAGTTCTTATTAGGGATTTCACTCGCTCTTGGATGATTCTAGCA
>CAYOJS010000083.1:0-3517 GCA_964404345.1 uncultured Methanosarcinales archaeon | reverse complement strand
TTTTTTTATCGATTCGCTTTTTTACAAAGTTTGGAGAATAGGATTGGAGCAGCCTGAAAATAGTGTAATTCGCGTATGCACAGTAAGTCTTTTCTTGTCTGAGGACATCTTCTAAGATGGTTTTAAGCCCTTCTTTTCCTTCGTATAGTTCAACCGAAGGCTTTTCTTTGACGGAATGTTTGAGTTGTCGAAGTTTTTGGACAATCTTCCGAATGTTGGTCAGGTTTTCTTCTAAAATCTTTTCCAACTTCTGTGGATCTACAGCTTCAAGGTGAAGTACTCCTGATTTAATAACGGTGGAAATCAGTCCTTTTTTAGTAAGGGGTTTAACAACTTCATAAGCGGTAGTTCTAAGAATACCTGCTCTCTTGGCCACATTATGGATGCGAGTACTGCCCAGCTCTAATACGGCCAGATATACTTTGATCTCGTTCATCTTCAAGCCAGCTCCTTTAAGAGCAGTGATAACGGACATGAATAGAGAAAACGTTTTCTATTTATAACCATTACAGTTTTGTAGTATTTTTTTGACAACAAAGATTAATAAAGCTGTGTCTGAATCAGTAGAGAATGAAAATAGCAATTCTCTTTTGCATTTTAGCTCTTATTATCGGCTGTTCTCAAGAGGGGAAAATAAAAGTGGGGATAATCCTCCCTTTGACAGGGAATTTTGCTCAGTATGGTCAAGAAGCTAAGGACGGGATCATGCTTGCTATAGAAGAATTAAAAACAATTCGCATTCAAGCGATTTATGAAGACAGCAAAGCTGAGGCGAAAGAAGGTGTTAATGCTTTTATTAAATTAGTAGAAGTAGATGGGGTTAAAGCGGTTGTGACAGGGACAAGCCAAATAAGCTTAGCTGTCTCTAATAGGGCTAATCAGGAGCATATCTTGCAAATAGCTATTTTTACCAGCACCCCAGATTACACCTCCGCGAACGATTATACGTTTAGAATGAGTCCTCTCGTCGGTGAAGAGATCAAGGTATTAGGACAGAAACTTATTAACCATAAGGTGGGTGTTATTTACCTCCGTAATGAGTGGGGTAGGGGAGCACACGAAGCTTTAAGGGAGCAATTGAAAAACATCATCATCTCAGAATCTTTTGATCAAAACAATGAAGGGGATTTTAGAACCCAACTTACAAAAATAAAGGCGAAAGAACCATCAGCTTTGGTGGTTATAGCAGAGGCACGAAGCGCGGGAGCGATTATCAAACAAGCAAGAGAATTGGGACTTAATGTATCTCTATATGGTCTTAGGGGTTTGCAGAGCAAGGAGATCCAAGACATTGCTGGAAAGCTTACCGAAGGGTTAGTATTTACGTATCCATTGGATGAAGAAAGTCCTCACGCAATGCAGTTTACCCAGGCATTCCGAAAGAGGTTGGGCTATGTCCCGACAGCGTATGCTGCAGAGGGCTATGAAGCCATGAAACTTCTTCTCGAGCAAGTGCAGGTATGTGGAAAAAACACAGACTGCATGAGGGATAACTTGTTGCAAATGAATAATAAGACGAGCGTATTTGGTTCTCTCTCTTTTGACATGTATGGGAACGTTGATTATCCTTTTATTCTAAAAACAGTAAGAAATGGGGAATTTGTGTCGTTAAGAACATAACGTCGTGAGCATCACTACAATTTGTTCTCCATCTACATCATCGCTAGAGACGATAGAGAGGTTTGAATAACCCCTATGGGTAGTGTCCTATAGGCGAAGTAGCTCGTCGACAGCCTAGTGTGCGCCGGAGGTTATTCAAAGTCCTCGATACTTTCTTTAAGTCCAACCAAAACCCTTATATATTAGTTATACTTATTAGATATAATATTAAACCTAAAAGATATAACATGGACAACCTCACATTAGATATCCTGGGACTTTTCGCCTGCAGCCCAGCTCAAGCCTTAACCATCCATAAAATCTCCAAGCTACTGAAGAGAACCTATCCATTTGTTCATAAAAAGGTAAACCGTCTAGTAGAAGAGGGGATATTGCAAAGGAAAATCGTAGGCAGGGCGCATGAAGTCTTGCCGAATTTAAAGAAGGAGAAAACAAGGCTTCTTTTCGCCTTGAACGCCCAGCAGCAAAAAGAAAAATACTTGGAGAAAAGCGCCATCCGTCATATCCTCATAGAAGGGGTTACAAAGCTTCGCTCCAATGATCATATACAAGCAATGGTTCTTTTTGGTTCGTATGCAAAAGCCAGAGAAACAAAAAAGAGCGATATCGATCTGCTCATCATTGTTGATGCTAAAACGCGCGAAATAGATGAGTACATCTTAAGCATCATAAACACCCTCAACATGACCTTTGGCTGTCAAATAAATGCATTAGTAATAGACAACCTTATGTTTAAAGAGATGTTGGCAAGCAAAGAAGAGTTGAACGTCGGAAAGGAAGCGCTTAAATCACATATCCTTTTATATGGGTTCGAGCATTTCTGGGCATCAGTAGGGGAGGGTTTATGGCATTAAAGCCATATGAGCAAAAATACGATGAGTTTGTAAAAGAGGATGAAATCAGTAAAGATTCATCGGAAAAAGCAAAAGTCTCCCATTATATGGATCGTGCGCAGAGTGATCTCTTCCTGGCACGTTTATTGATGAAGATCTCAACAAACACAGCCTATAAGCAGAGCCTACAGATAGACTCAAATTACGCCTCTTTTCATTGGGTGATTATTATAAGTTATTATGCCATGTACCACGCAGCCACAGCAGCCATTGCGCAAAAGAGCTTAAAGGCGCGATCGCATGTCGCTACGGTAGCGGCTCTAGCCAAGCACTATGCTCTAGGAAGTAAGTTGGCTCAGCAATTGGAGGAAATCTACATTATCAACATCGACGCAACGCGTATAACTCGAACAATTGCTCAATACGAAGTGACAAAGTCTTTCAGTGAAAAAGAGGCTCAAAGGATTATAGATACAGCGCAAGAATTCATGGATAAAATACGTGAAGTTATTTCTTAGATGCCGTCAGCATCACAGCCATCTGTTCTCCATCGACTTCAGCACTGTGTACCGTGCCTTTCCTTAATTCAATGCGGTCGCCCGGATTCAGTACGTATTTTTCTTTTCCCACGGTAAATCGCATTCTTCCTTTGACCATGACGCGAACTTCATCGTGTTCATGAGCATGGTCGGGGTAGGTTTCATCCAGGTCGCACGTAAAAAGAGAATAGTCCAGTCCTTCTTCCCGCAATTCTTTCTGTAAAAGGCCCAGGGTTGGCTTTCCCGTTCGGTTCCATCGGGTGATCTTGACTTTCTCCATACAGTTATGAAGGATTAGCTTTATATATAGCTTTTTGTTATTTTAGGCTATGTACAATACAGCTCCTTCAGGGTATCAATGTCAACAACCCCTCTACCAAGTGCAGAACTACGTCGCGCAACCAAGACAAAAGAAATGGGTTTCCGGTACCTGTACGTGTATGAAGCAAGGTCCCTGCCAAGGAACGTGTCTACCTAGAGAAGTGGCTGTATAATCAGTTTTCCTACCGGTCTTGAGCGAGCCGG
>CAYOJS010000082.1:0-7282 GCA_964404345.1 uncultured Methanosarcinales archaeon | reverse complement strand
TTTAAAAACAACCTATATACTACAGAAGTGAGAACTAATTTCGGAATTATACAAAAACTAACTTTTCACCTTACTCTCATCCATGAAACGCTTTACTGTTTTTACTAAATGTTCGGGTTGCGTCTTTAGAATTTCACATGCCTTTGGAATGATCTCCCCATTGTATTTGAGGGTAGACGTTAGTTTTAACTCAGCTGTAGAAAGTTTCTTTCCTTTTTTCGTTACGGCCTTCCACTTTGTGAACAACTCCTCCAAACGGCCAGGGATCTCGTCGTTCGAGCACCCTAAGAGGTCTCTTAATTGCTCGAGTAACTCCTTGTCTTTCTTGAAGATGTCTACGGCTGCTTTACCCGCGACGAACTCAATTCGGATGAGGCCATCCTGCACCTTGAACGTCTTGATGATTTTGATCTCCTTTGCTTCACTCGTCATATCCAGGTGCGTTCCGCCACAGGCTTCCACGTCGAGGCCTTCTACGTTTACAATACGAAGCTCTTTCCCTGGTGCTACGCCGCCTTGATAAATCGTGAAGCCATACTTGGACTCGGCTATAGCTCGGGGCATGAATGCCTTGTGCACCGGCCTGTTTTCAGCAATGATTTTATTGGCTTGTTCTTCGATCTGCCTCACTTGCTCGTCCGTGAGGTTTTCATAGTGCGTAATATCCAGGCGCGCTTTGTCCTCGAATTTCGCGGCTCCAGCCTGCCAGATGTGGTTCCCTAAAATGTTCTTGCAAACCCCGTTGATGATGTGCGTTGAGGTATGATGCTGCGCGAGTTGCAGACGACGATTGAAATCAATCTTTCCAGCCACTTTTTGACCTATTTTGAAATTGGACTTTTTCTCCAATTCATGTACTATAATGGTGCCTTGCTTGAATACGTCCACCACTTGGTGCTTGTCTAACGTGCCGATGTCATGCAGTTGACCTCCACTGGTGGGATAGAACGCGGTTCTGTCTAAAATGACGTATTTATCCACTACTTTTAAGACGTGGCCTTCGAAGTCCACGTAATCATAATGATCAAAGTACAAGCACTGTGTGGCTGGAAGCTCTTCTAAGTGCGGCACTTCCTTCTTGTGCGTCTCGGTTTCTTGCGCCACTTTTTCATGCCGCTCTGTAACCAGGGCGTAGAAGTTGTCCGGGATGGCGATCTTTTTCCCGGCCTTCTTTGCTTCTTCCTGCACAGCCTCTGGACTGATTCCTTGACTGTCATACAGTGCGACTAATACATCTGGTGTCAAGTCCATTTCAATGACTTGCTTTAAAACGCCTTGCGTTCGCTTCTGCGTCTCGTAGTACTTTTTCTTTTCCACATCCAATACGGTATGCACGTCTTTGATGTTTTCATGGAACTCTGGATACTGTGATTTTAGATTCTTTGCGTGGAGCTCCGTAATCTTATTGAAATCAAGACCCCAATTGTACTTGTCATTAAAACCCATGGCTCGGCGGTATAAGACACGAAGATTGTGAGCACCGCCCACGTTGCTTGGGAGCCAGCCATCGTTGAGGGCTGCGAGTAGAGTACGGGTGTGCTCTGCAATACTGTAAATGCCCTGAAGCGGAAGAATCATGCTCCTCAATGAATCGATGTCTGTGCCAACCTTGTTGGCGACTTCCTTCCACGCCTCGTTCATGTCCTCCACTTCATCGGCATTGAGATACCCAGCGTATGGAACGAACTTTTTTACCATTGCCTGATCTGCCTTAATCCCTGTCTGCGTGTAAAGGTGTTTTAATACTTCAGGGAAGGTTGCATCATAGATCGTACTTGTTCCTTGACTGAACCAAGCATTGCGCTCCTGTCCCATTCCCATGTCAAGCACTTTTAGTTTTAGATCTCTGAAGCCTTTGCTGTCTAATGTGGTTTGCTCGTACAACATATAGACTTGATTACCCAGCTCTACGCCACGGCTGAAGAACTCCATACAGCAGCCAAAATTTCCACCGCCGGCCCATGCATCCTCATGAAAGGTGAGTTCGCTGTTGGGCAAGCCCAAGCCCTTCTTTAACCAAGTGTGGATGTCTCTGAAGACTTGATTTTGATTCCATTTTTCCGGCGGAACAAACATGTGCTGACCGATCATGACAAAGCCTGTGTTATGGCTTCCTGTAATGCCTACATTGTCGATGTCGTTGAAGCGAAGACAGAATTGAGGGATTACGAGAGGATTGGCGGGGGGTTCGATCTCGCCGGAGATGACATAGGGTTGGAAGGCAGCAATGCTGGCGTTTGTGAATTCCATGCTGGGATGCCACCTTGAAACCACTGGATAACGCCTTACCGGAGTATAGCCTAGCTTTTCAAACATCTTAGAGAACTCTTTCCACACCTCTTGATACGCTAAAGCCTTCTTGCTCGGACTGTTGCCAATAAACCGGAAGCCGCCACTGCACGCCGGATCGCCACAACGCTTGGCTTCTGGATTGGTGTTCCAGAACGGTTTTGTGCATTTCTCGCAGATGTTCCTTATGAAACCCTCCTCTTTGAGAACCTGCGTTGCGTAGTACTTCTCCGGGTTCTTCCAGAAAACGGGCAGGAATTTCTTCTTGATCTCCTTATCTGAGAGCATAACGACGATACAACGAGCTTATATATATAAGGATTTTGCTCAATGTTTCCTTGGCTTTCCTAGAAGAGAGCCTGTCCCTAAGGCTCTTCGATATCGCAAGGCTAATACCACACTTACTAGCGATAGGATAGTCATGAAAACAAATAACACAGGGAACCCAAATGAGCCTACAATCCATGAGCCTAACCAGGCTGCCAAACCCATAATGAATGCGTTGATGCTGGCGCTTAAGCCCCACTCTGAAGCTGCCTTTCCCTTGTCTAAATTGGAGGAGTATAACGTATTGTAAGCGGGAGTACCCAATGCCTCCCCTGCTGCCAAGAAAAGCTGAATTAAATACACTTGAGCAATGTTCGTCACAAAAATGTATCCCAACTATCTAATAGTACGCCCTAGAAAACCCAGGATCAGAAAATAATCTGCGTACTTTATATGATTCTCAAACTTGCTGATCGCGTACACCATACATCCCATACAGATGATATAAAACGCCCAAACTCCCCCACATGTTGAATAGAGGGATCTATTCCTTGGATGTACAAAGCGTATAAAGGAGCGAAAAGATTCAATCCAAAAATAAAGAAAGAATTAGTCACTAATAGATCTTTAATTTGCGGATGCATCGCTTTTATTTTATTATAAACGAATATAAAACTTTCGCAAGTTTGAATTTATTATTCCCCCTGCCTCTTATGCTTGGTTGCATCGATTAACTTCTGGAAGGTCTCAAAGGTTTCGACTCCAATCACTTTAAACCCTGTCACACTGTCACCCATGCCTGGCTTGCCAATGATAAAGGAAGGGGTTGCGGAAATGCCAGCATCGTGCGCCTGCTTAAAGCCTTCGCTGATCAAGAAGTCTGTCTCGTTGCCATCCAAGCAACGCGAGAAGGTAGGCATGTCGAGGTTTAGGTTGGTAGCGTATGTTTTGAGATCTGGAACTGTTAAGTTTTCTTGGTGCGTGAATAAAGCATCATGATACGGCCAGAACTTATCCTGCAACTTGGCACATTCTGAAGCAATGGCTGCCTTATAACTATGCGGATGAATCCTTGTTAAAGGGAAATTCATGAAAAACCACAATACGTCCCCCTTATCGATGTAGTCTTTCTTAATCCTTGGAAAGACAGCTCTTTCAAATTCACCACAAAAAGGACACTCGAAATCGCTCAACTCCACGATGATGATCGGAGCCTTTTTACTCCCCATACTGGCCTCTGACCTGAGCATAATCTGTGACGGAGGGAACTGCTCCTCAAAGGTCGTGCTTCTTTTTGAAAGGCCGAACCAATGCGTGGAAAGACCAACGATAAGTAGAATGAATAAGGTTAAACCCCCCCAAATCAAGAAATTCTCCCACTTTTCTTCTTTTGAATACTTGTCTGAAGACTGAAAGTGCTTCTTCGTTGTGTGCTCTTCGATTGGCTTTTCTGGTTGAGCATTGGACTTCTTTGCCATGCCGCTCAGAAACTGAAAGGGGTTTTAAAAAGTTATGCGTCTATCTCCCTGGTTTCGTTACTAACATATAGTTTTTATCATCCATATGGAAAGGGCTGTAAACGATGTCAGGTCTTTCTTGATTTAGTTTAATACCTGCCCTTAAGAAATCCATCGGACTTAGCTCTACCATTTCTCTTGATTGTGTAGGACAACGTCTTCCATCCTCCCAATGGTTTCTCACCCGAATGGCTACCGTTACGTAATTACTTCCTACTTCCATAACGGCTCCAAGAATGATTTCTGTCGGTTGAACAATTCCATGAAACCGTTTCATCTCACCCAATAATTTAGGGAGTTCGCTGTTTTTCAAATCAGCACCAAAGTAAGCCTGTGCTGCTGCCTTAAAAGCATCTGTTGTTAATGTTAAGACACCTTCTCTTGCCACATCCCCCTCTAAACCTTCAAGCATGTATAAAGCACTGCAATCAAATTCGAGCCGACTTTGCGCTTCTCCGTCAGGACCTACCTGTAATCGAGCTCTTTCCTCTCCTATTTGTTGCATTATGAAGGGTCCGGGTTTTAGAACATGATCTGGCAAACCATACTGGCCTAACAAAACTGGACTGAACTCCCCCCTCGCGAGCTCCTGAACGTCGCTCATAGATATTAGGAAGCAACCTAGATATTTAAATATTGACTTATAAAGTATATAAATAGTTTATTTTGCTGCGTTCAAGGATCCCACAGACCCTCCAGATAAAACCAGTGAAAGCGCGGCCATAAAATCAGTTTTCCTACCGGTCTTGAGCGAGCCGGAGGCGAGCGATGACCAGTGGTAGAATAGGTTATTCTGAAGCTTTATGCAGTGCTCTTTTCGTCTATCGCGGCCGCCCCGAGCGAACGAAGTGAGCGAGCATGCCACCGGTGTTGAGCGAAGCGATCACCGGTGGTGGGCGGCCGCGTTGACGGGGGGCGCAAAGACCCCCTTATTTCATGCGCCAAAAACCTTCGTCAGGCGTAAAACTTTTGTTACAGCTTCGGCAGAGCCAGCGTTGGATTTTGCCTCTGTTCTGAGTTTGTCTAAAACCTTTCTTGACTGTTTCTAAGCTTCCGCATTTAGGGCATTTCGGTAACTTTTTATCCTTGTTCTTCTTAACCTCTTTTTGAGGTTTGATGTGTCGTCCTGACATTTTGAGCCTCCAGCCTCTCGTGGTGTTACTAGCACCACGAAGGAAACTTATATTTCATAAAGTATAAGTTATATATAAATACTTGTATTATACAAAATATAAGTTTAAACTTCTATTTTTTAACATAGAAGTATTTAAATAGTTCTTCATCTTTATAAGATACAAGATGGAAGAAAACAAAATAGCCAGAAAATTGGTAGAAATCAACCAATGGTGGAACAACTTCCCAGTTCCCAGAAGCATAAAAAAAGCCGAAACACGCCGACGATTGTTCTTCGACATCGCTAAACACCTAGACAGCGATAGAATACTGGCCATAACCGGCCCACGACAAGTAGGCAAAACCACCCTCATGGGTCAACTCATAGACCACCAAATCCATGAAAAAAAAATAAACCCTAAACACATCCTTTACATACCTATAGACAATGAAATGCTAAAACTCTACGCAGGCCAAGAAGGCTCATTCATATCTTGTATGGAAGCCTACTCCTCCACCATACTCCTCGAACCTCTATCTGGATTAAAAGAAACCGTATACATATACCTAGATGAAATCCAAGACCTAGAACGCTGGGACAAAACACTCAAAAGCTATTATGACAGCTATGAAAAAATAAAATTCATTATAACAGGCTCCTCCCACTCATTACTCCATGAAGGAATCCGAGAATCCCTCGTAGGAAGAATCCAAATACGAACCCTCCTCCCATTCAAATTCAGCGAATTCGTCATGTACCGTCTTGGCATCAGCAAAGAAAACGAAACTGAATTCAACAAAAACTACGGCTTATGGACAGCTTACACCTCCTTTGCATCAAGCCTAAAAAACAACAACCCCCAACAATTCTACAGAACCCTCACCGGCATAGACACACGCCTCCACACCACAAGAAAAAATCTGCAACAATACCTACGAGACTACCTCATCCGAGGAGGATTCCCACATAGCATAAACGCAAAAGACCTATCCGAAGCAGCACAATTACTCAAACAAGACCTAGAACTCACCGTCTACAAAGACATCCACCGACTCTTCAAAACACGAGACCCCCTAAAAATGATGGACTTACTCACCTACATAGCTGAAAAAAGCAACGAACCCATCAGTCAAAACCAACTCGCCAAACACGCCAACACGAGCTGGCCAGTAATAAACAACTTCCTTAACCACTTCCAACACATATTCCTCCTAAACAAAGTACCCTTCTTCACCCAAGACCCCAACACGACAAAAAGCGACATGTTCAAATTCAACGACACCGGCATCCTAAACACCTTAACAGGCCAACTAAACGAAAACGCCCTCTCCAACAACGCCTATAAACTTGTATTTACAGCAATCGCCAGCCACGCCACCCGCCTCATCTCAAAACTAAACGAATACAGCCTACGAGAAATTCACTACACTCAAGAAGAACAAGAACTCATAGAAATTATCTTCGACAAACCCTACTTACTTCCTATCTCCATCGCCTACGATGAAACTCTCATCGACAAAAAATTCTTCATAACCAACCAATTCATGCAAAGAAACAACCTCAAATACGGAATAATCATAACGAAAGACACCCTCGCCCTACGAGAAAACGCCCTCCTAATCCCTCTCCACTTATTCTTAATGATGTGCTAACAAATACAAAATGCATCTACTAATTTTATAGGCTCAGAATGAGAAGGTATTAATTAGTTGGTTTGAATGTTTGTATACTTCTTAAGACATCTTTTTTAGAAGCTTGATAAACTGTATAGTCAAATGCTCTGTGACCGAACATGTAAATCTTATCTTGTTGTATGGTAAATAAGAAAAGTAGTGAATCTTTATATGGGCTATTTATTGATATTCCTCTTGCTATCTCTCCTTGTGTTAAGGATAAAGTGATATGCTCTATCTGGCTTGTATCATTATTAGTATCTCATGTTGGACACTTTTTTCTTAGCTCCTCGAAGAATTGGTTGATTAGTGGATTTTGGTTTATAGCTACCGAAATGTCATCGTCGAGACCAAATAATACACCCCTTTAACCTAACAGCCCAATCCCAAGCAAACTATATAAACCCGATTAGCGATGGACT
>CAYOJS010000081.1:0-7319 GCA_964404345.1 uncultured Methanosarcinales archaeon | reverse complement strand
AAGACATTGCTGCCTTAAAACAAGAACTGCGCGACCATGCACGAGAATTCAAAGAAAAAGAAAGCCGCATGGAAATGCTCGATGAATTAATGGATAGTTAAGTAAAAACGGCCCTCTCAAAGATATCGTTTCCAGGCTTCTCCATCTTGAGGATTATCCCAAACTTTAGCTAAACTTCTTTCTGCTAGGAGAAGTTCACTCATCCTCTCTTTATCTATACCCCTTTTGCAACGGGTCATCTTACGATCCTGCCTGAATTTGTACTGCTTGAGACAAAAACTCAGTCGAAACCTTCTTTTTAGAGCCTGTTTTTTCCAGCTCTTCATTAATAACCCCCCAATAGAAGTTCATGAACTTCTGCACTTTCTCACTCTGCACATTCAACTTATACATTTGAGCGCGTCCCACCTTTCTTGTCATTAGAATCCACTTATCTTGAACTAGACTCTTCTTTAATTGTTTCATAGCAGGGTAGCTAACCTCTGCATACCCCGCTATATCTTTCAATGAATAGTCAAAATCTTGAGCTGTAATCAAAAAATCCAGCACTTTATGCTTCGGCGTGCTGCCTTCCTTCCTTAAAAACAATGACTGTTCCATACCCTCAGAAATCATCTTTATTATATAAAGATTTCTATATATCCCATAAGGGTTATTCTTATATCCCTTTATAAGAAGCATTAAATAGATTTTGAAGTTTCTTCTTTCTGTGAAAATCCACAAAAGTGATTACATCCACTACAGCCGCTTCCTTGTCAGAAAGCTACATAAAACAGGATGCTATGGGAAAGGCTCTATATACATCGACCATCTTTTAACCGGCCTTCCCGACAAAGGAATCGGTAAAACTGTGCTTGAAGCCTTAATCAAACAAAAAATTGTTGAAAGAAAAAAGAAAATTTACGGCTGGAAATATTATCTTAATAGTGAACGTATAGACAAAATTCAAGAGATCATCAAAGAGCAAGGCAGTACTTCTATTATCCCTATTTTACTGTTTCTGTAAAAACTCTCCTAACGCTTTCTGCCCTTTTACTTCCTTTTCTTTTTTAACTTTAGGTTTAGGTTCATCCCCTACTTGAGGTCTAGGTTCAATGCCTGGGATCATTGGAACGCCATACACCCCGTCATACCCTGGCTTTACCTGAATCTTGCCCTCTCGATTTAATAGAATGGCTTCTACGATCTTTTCTTTCGTCACCATCAACAACTGCTCCTTGGTTGCATTGAGCAATACGTCTAACTCTGATTTACCGACTTTGAGAATGCTGTAATACTCTGCCCAGGTCTGTTTTGTTGCGAGACCACCACCAGAGACAGCCACGATAAGCTCTGTGAGTGGGATCAAGGTCTTGAACGGGATCGCGTCTCTGGGTTTAAACCCGATAGGGCGGTCTGCCAACTGCTCGACCCTGTTTAAAACACCAATGGTGAGAGGGCGCTTGCACTTCGGACACATATTCTTGTACTTCTTAGATTCATCCGGTTCAAACGAAACACCGCACGCTCGATGGCCATCGACATGATACTTGCCATAACCCGGATCTACTTCAATGGTTTCTTTCAAACCCTTTTTGGTACGAATGGCATCGATGATGGCTTTGTACGAAAGGTTCTTTACGTCGAAGACGGTTGCTTCACGACCCATCCGCCACGGCCAATAACTATGACTGTCGGAGAAACTTACGAGACTGATGTTATCCAATGCAGAAAGGCGCCAGTTCATGGCAGGGTCTGAACTCATCCCAGTTTCAATCGCATGAATGTTTTTTACTTGATCTTGAAAGGCTTCTTTTAACGAATCAAAGCCAGATTTACTGCCAAAAACACCAAACCAAGGCGTCCAAGCATGCGCTGGGATGACCTCGATGTCTTTGGAGATTTCTTTTAAACGCTCAGTAAATTCAGGACAAGGAATCTTGAAAATCGGGCGACCATCGTAATCAATACGGCCCTTGCTCTTGAGATACTCTGTAATTTGATCCACGACTTCAAAACTCGGAGCGAAAATAAGGTTATGGACACGACGCCCTTTATCGCCTTGACTGTACATCAACGAGACTTCGGATGTGAGCATGAACGGAAAACCTGTAGCAGAACGATAGATACCCTGTTCGTCTTCTTTTAACTCACCCTTAAGCTCTTTAATCCACTCTGGATGCGTAAAATCACTGGTGCCTAGCAAAGAGACTCCCTTGACCTTAGCCCATTTTTCTAAGGTTTTAAGCGTTAGGTCCTTTGAACACGCTCGGCTGAAACGGCTGTGCATGTGCAACTCGGTGACGAACTCCATGCCTGAAGTCGGGATGCTTGGAATATAAAAATATATGGATTTGAGCTGACTGCTTGAAAAAATATGAGTTTATCCTAAAAGGCTATAAAGGCTTTTTTCAGCGTTTGGAAGGCTGGAAAAAGGGAGCCCCAATTAAAGGGAAGGTAAAAGAAAGACTTAGGAAGGTTTCTATTGAAATCAACACCCTACAACCCTATTTCTCGACGAAGCCCCCTTTGAAGGGGGGCAAAAACAAGGCTTTTTCTTCGGCAAACCAGCAAAAATAGGTCCGAACGTTCAAAGCCATCTGGAGCTTTTAAGAGGATAACCAAAACAAACAAACCAACTAAACCCACACGCCCCCCACAACCTACGTCGAAAAGACAAGGCCATCCCAACAGGAACCAATATAACAAAAGGCGTGCAGCAGATCCTCCAAGGGTGAACCCAACAAGTCCCCAACGAAGACCTCGGAAAACCCAACCGATTCTACGAATCAGAAGACTAACCTCTTCACTCGGAAAGGAGACGCTCATGCGCCCCACCACCCGCATCAGCTTGCTTGCCCTCTTCACGCTTTTCCTCACCACTCTTGCCTTCGCCGGTACCCCCGTCGAAGCTGAACACCCCATCGTCCCGCCCATCCCGGCCAGCGCCATTCTCATCACCGCGTTCTTCATGGCCCTCAACTTCGGCATCTCATGGGCGAATGCCTACTTCGTCGGGCGAAGCTGGGCTGACAGCAAAGCAGTAGGCGGCTGGCCCAGATTCATGGTGTGGTGTGCCGCGATCATGAGTGCATCCGGATTCAGCTGGGTGTACCTCATCGTTCTCGTTGTGATCGCAAACCTCACCGGGCTTCTGATGCCTGCCTACGCACTGCTTGCCATCCAGTTAGGGTACGTCATCCTGATCCCTGGCATTCTCTTCACCGGCCTCGCGATCTGGATTGACTCCTTGACGACGGCATGGCGACGCAGGGACTTCGGAAGCGTAGCTGTTGCAGGATGGAATACGTACGCCCAGATCCACAACACCTACCGAGCCGCCAGTGCCTTTCCCGAATTCATCGGCGACATCGGCAAGGCCTTTGGCAAAGGAGGAGATGCTAAGGGCAAGGCAGGCCTGCTCGTCATCCTTCTCGTCATCGTGGCTTTGACTGGCGGCATCCTCACCACCGTTGCCATCGTCCGCAAAACCGCGCGCAACTACAGCCACCACGTAGCAAGGGAATTCGCACGGTAACGTTTCTGAACTTCACACCTTCTGACAGAAGTCCCGGCAACCCTGTCCGAAAAAACCTCCGGTGACGGATACCATGCCCCCCCTTTCGAGTCCGAACCCATCGCCGACCCCCGAGACCCCGAAGCAGTAGCGGGAGTTTCCCCTGTAAGGAGTTTTCTGTAGCGAAGAGCGTAGCGAGCCAGGAAGGGAGGAACAACAGGGGACTCCCAACCTGGCCGCTTCACTGAATCGGATTTTGCTTTATTTTTTACCCTATTATCTTCTATATAGATAATATAAAACGATCAAAGCCTTTTTAATCGATCGACACCAACTTAATGAAATGAAAGAAGCACGCATTCTCGTCGGGTGCCCCACCTACTGGGGCAAGGCTTACTGTCTTGCTGAATATACAGATCGAGTCAAGAAATTAAGCTATTCCAACTATGATATCCTACTCATAGACAACTCAAAAAACGAGAAATACCTCCACAAAATTCAGACGAACGGCCTGCGGGCCGAAAAAGGACCTTGGAATGAAGATGTTAAAGAACGTATTATTGCTAGCCGAAATGTACTACGACAAAAAGTCCTTGATGAAGGATATGACTATTTTCTAAGCCTTGAACAAGACATTCTGCCTCCGATCGATGTGATTGAAAAACTCTTGCAGCGTGGCAAGGAAGTTGTGACTGGAGTTTATCACAAACAAGGTACCCTACCCGGCGGCCGAAAAACAAGCTACGCCCTCCTCTATACAGAACAAAACGGAAAATTGGTTTTAGTACACCCCGAACGATTGAAACAAAACAAGTTGATTCCGATCCACGCCTGCGGACTTGGATGCATACTCATTCACCGTAGCGTTCTTGAAAAAGTAACCTTTCGAAAACCCAACCAAGGCGTTGCCCAAGATGACATGATGTTTTGTTATGATGCTCAAAAAGCAGGATTTCATCTTTATGCCGATCCAATTGTTATTTGCGAACATCTGCACAAAGACTGGAAAGAAAGCGAAGCAGGGCTTAAAAAACAGTATGAATAATCTTTCTATTTCGACATCTCCACCCTAAACGTGGAACCATGCCCAACACCCGACTCAACCTGAACTTTCCCTTTGTGCAATTGCACGATGTGCTTTACGATGGAAAGCCCCAAGCCTGTCCCGCCTTTCTCTCGAGTCATGTGATGATCGGCCTGATAAAACTTATCGAACAACTTCGGAAGCTTATCCTGTGAAATGCCCGGACCCGTATCTGAAACGGAAAAAAACCAACCTTTTTGCGCCTTACCTGCTTCCACTGTAATCTGCCCACGATCTGTAAACTTAATCGCGTTCCCCACCAAGTTAATGAAGACCTGCCTGAACTTTTCCCGATCTATTCTCACCATGAAGTGCTGCGGGATCTTATCCACCCACTTAATTTTTTTCTCTTCTGCCACCCGTCGATAGATATCTACGTCACACACATCCTTTAAATTCACCTGCCCCAACATCAGCTTATCCTTTCGCTGCTCCAACTTAGACAACGTTAAAGTATCTTCCACCAATCTTGCCAAGCGGTCATTTTCTTGCTGTACTGTCTTCAAGGGTTTTATCTGCTCTGCTTTCATCTTCCCAAAACGCCCCGACAATAATAAGGAAAGGTATAATTTCATTGAAGTTAAAGGCGTGCGAAGCTCATGGCTTACAATGCTGACAAACTCATCCTTTAATTTGCTCAACTCTTTCGTCTCTGCATGACGCTCCTTCTCCTGCGTCAGACGTTCCTTCAACCAAGCCTTATCTGCCAATTTTAAGTACATCACCCGCGCAAAGAGCAAAACCGAGATTAGCAAAAAGGGATGCGCCAACACAAACAAGTCTGTATCCAGACTTCTGAAAAAAACAAAGTTGATTAATTCTATCAAAGGACGGGTCAGATACACACAAAAAGCCAACATCACATCCCTTGCGTACTTTCCAAAGGTCTTTTTATGAACCCCCAACGTGTAAACTGCGTAAGACAACAAAACCAACTTAATTACCAACAACCCCCCATAAGGCAATGAATGCGGGAAATACGCAGCTAACCCCTTCCACTCACGCCATAACCACCAAAGCTCTGCCATGAAAAAAAACAAGATACATAGCAAAACTTCTCTTCGAACACGGCGCATCCACGTGACTGGCTGATCCCTAAACAACGGAAACAAGAAAGCATACACTAATAAGATCAATGCTAAGAGCTCCATGAACTGTTCCAATACTGCCACTAGATCTTGTATCCTACTTAATGACAGGATGCCAAAAACAGCATGGCTCAAGAAAAAAACCAAGAGCAGCTTCTGAAAGGCCAATACCCCAAACGCCCAAGACAAGTACTTCATATCTGCACCCTTACTGCGCATCCACTCACTCACACTCATATACATGATAAACACCAAGAACAAGGCTTCCACGCTTCTCTTAAGCAATTCCCCTGCCGTAGTGCTTAAAAAGGCATTAAATGCATGAAAAATGGCTATGGACTCAGAAATCATCCCTGTTAGAAGCTTAAAAAGAGATATAAAGGTTTGCGTTCCCTACTTCTTTAAGACCTGGTGAATCACGTGTAAAAGCTCACTTGGTTCAAAAGGTTTCATAATATAATCATCTGCACCGAGATCCATCCCAAAAATCTCATTTCTTGGTTCGGTCTTTGCCGTGACCATGACGATCTTCTTATCATAACCCCCGTCCCTTAACATTTTACACACCTCAAACCCCGACAACTTCGGCAACATAACATCCAATACAATTAAGTCCGGCATAATCTCCTTACAAAGGCTCAACCCAGACGAACCATCCGAAGCCATGAACACCTCGAATTCCCCCTCCAAAATAAGCCTCTCTGCCTCAGCAATGTTCGGATCGTCTTCAATAATCAAGACTTTCTTCTTCATACGCTAAAAAAACTTAAACCCCTTTAATAAAGCTTCGCTCAAAACAGAAGTTCCTTCTGAATATAGGCAAGACTTAATATGCGTCTTGCCTATAAACCGAAAAGCTTTTTAACCCCCCAAAAGTTACCTAATTGAAAAGGGGTGAGGAATGGAGGTTCCAGACTATGAAAAAAACTATACCGGCTATTGTATTAACCCTGTTCTTAGCCCTATTACCGTTCAGCGTGGCTGACAAGATGTACCTTGCCTATCCAGGCAGCACCAGCAGCCCGATGGTCAAAGTACCCACTCCTCAAGCTCGATACATGAATGGTCAAGACTTGGCCCAAATCCGGCAAGGCCTTCCTGTTCTTGTTTATGGACAAACTCCTGAAACCCTGGTAAACCCCAGCGCCGCCCCTCAAAACTCCCTCTTCATCGACGAATACGGCGTTTTAGTCAATCCTCAAGGCAACCCCGTGGTTCGAGGAACCACTGGTTACAGCTTTGCTAATGGCTATGACTGGACTGCCCTTTACCCCTGGAATCGACTCGGAAGTTACTTCACTAGCAACCTACGCGGATTCAAAGCTGGCGTGGCCCAAACCAATTGGGTGCAACACGGCGGACGAACCTGGGGCGTTTACATGTACGGCGGATATGACCCTGCACGTGCCGTAATTAAACAATGGTACAAGCCTCGTACGGAAACAACGGGTTATTTCAACCCTGGCTTGAGCAAACTCATTACCACCCAACCCACGTACGTACGACCCGGCATCCCCGGATGGCCCGTACCTTCCGCTGCTGAAGAAAAAGTCACCATCACCCAAAAAATACAGCAAGCAGACCGAGAAGCTGAAGAAAAAGCAGAAACACAAAAAGCAGAAGCGGCTGAACCCAAAGCAGAAACGACCAA
>CAYOJS010000080.1:0-7370 GCA_964404345.1 uncultured Methanosarcinales archaeon | reverse complement strand
CCGTACCTTTCGAGAGCCGGGAAGCAGCCGAATTGGGAGGCAAGTGCGTAAGATCTTATTGGATCCGAAGAACACGTCCATTACAAGGAAGACAGAAGGCACCTTGTTCATGGCAGTCGAGTGTCAAAACGTGGAGGAAATCTTGTTGCCTGCGTTAAAAAAAGGGTACATGGTCATTGCCGATCGTTTCTATGATAGCTCACGAGCGTTTCAACACGGTGTCCGGGGGGTTCCGATGAAGGTTTTGGATACGCTGAAAAAAATCTTAGTCGGGCCAATCGAGCCGAAATTAACGTTTCTATTGGACATCCCAACCAAAATAAGTGTAGAACGTTCCCGAAAGCGGGACCGCGGCGGAGATCGCATCGAGCGAGAATCCTTAAAACACCATGAGAAGGCGCGTAAGGTATTTTTGAGTCTGGCAAAGAAGTACCACAAACGAATCAAGGTAATCGATGCTACGAAATCCATTCCAGAAATTCATAAAGAAGTGATGAAAGTCTTGAATCGCTATCTATAAGAGTGTGGGTTTTATTTTCTCCCAGAGCATCTTAAGAAGTCGCGTGTCATCTAAAGCATTGTGAAGCCTCAAACCAGTTACATCAATCCCTAAGCTCTGAGCCAGTTTCAACTTGTCGTGTTCCGGATCAATGCCTTTCATCAGCAGAATGTTGGCAAAGTCAATGGGAATCCAGTAGAAGGGCAATTCTTGTTTACCGGGTCCAAAATAAGCGCAGATGCCCATCCAGTCAAAGCACGGCACGAAAGAGATAAAATAGGGTTTGTTGGGTCCGATGAAGGCTAAAAGTCTTTTCTTGGCTTCTTCTTTGGTTATTTTTTGTCCAGTCAAGTAAGGAACAACATTTTGTTGGACCCATTCACTCGATTGCACTTCGGTTTCAATTTCAAGGTATAATTCTTCCCCACTGGGTTTAATCAAGGCGATGCTTAGGAACTCAGTACCGTAAGGGCTTAAAACAGGGAATTCAGCATCCGTGAAGATGATTTCTCGCTTCATTCAGAAAAGGTTTGCTTCAAGTGTTTTAAAGGTTACGCATGTTCAAAATCAAATGAAAAAAGATCCCCCGATCTTAATTAAGAAGCTACTTTTTCTTCTTCTGTCAAAAATCGCCAATGTTAATAAGGAAAGCGATTTTTGATCACGGTCAGAGTTCCGCTATTTTTCCTCTTCTTTTTCGGAATTCTGATGTTTCTCAATGTAAGAACTAAGTGTTTTGCTGTTAATCATTTCTTTGTAACTGATTTTTGCCAAGGTTTCACCGTCTTTTTGTAGTCTTTCGACTAGCTTATTTTCTACCGTTACGTACAAAGAACAAATCCGGGGCGTGATGAATTTTGTAGTCGCTGCGGTTGGTCGCAAGGGTTTTGTTTCTTCCTTGCTCAAAGCTCGTCGATACTTCTTTTTGAGATACTCTGGTTTATAAAGTTGATTAAACAGGAATGTAGATAAGATAGTGTATACAAATGAATGTATACGCCAGGAGTAGTATGTTTCACTATTCTTTTCATGACGACAGATCAAAAGAGCACATCTCTTTCACTGGACAATGTTGAAACATGGAGATTTCCCATAGACAGGAAAACAATAACTCTCTCCCAAAAGCGAGAGTCATTGTATAGGTAAGGCACTAAATAATCGAACTATTGGTTAGCCTTACCTATAGCACAGCAAGCGAAGCTTGCTGGCTCCCAGAAACTATGTTTCTGTGGATGCAGGGATGCAAACTAAAAAGTTCGAATATTTGCATCCCTGACTATATCCAAAAAGTATAGCTCGGTCTTAACGAGATATACTTTTTGAGAGAGAATTAGGCTTGCAATCCAAGGATGCTTTGAGTATGTTCGCTCAGCATCTCGCCGGTAACCGCATCAATCTTGATGTTGAAGATGTTAAACGTTCTGGTCACATGTGTAATGTTGTACACCAAACCACCCAAGTTTTGTAAAATGGTAATTTTTTGCGTGATGAGTTCCGCAGCATGTTTTTTGTTGTGGAATTCTTCGGCAATCTTCATCGCTTCTTCCAAGCCGATCTTGACTTGTTCCAAGTCTAATTTTTCAACGGTAGGGTGGTCTTTAAAAACTTCATCCGCTGGTTGCTGGGTAATGGTGGAGCCGATATCAAACACCACCACTCGATCTGTGTCGGGATTGTAATAGCCAATTTGAGTCGATTCTCCTTTTCCCGAGGTATG
Source organism: uncultured Methanosarcinales archaeon (assembly GCA_964404345.1). GTDB lineage: Archaea > Nanobdellota > Nanobdellia > Woesearchaeales > SM23-78 > JBBSWA01. Next base: position 5,154 of record CAYOJS010000080.1, on the reverse strand, counting down.
GAAGATATGTGCCAAATAATAATGGGGGTTCTCTTTCTGAAACTGCCTGAAGAGCCCTGTTGCTTCGACTTGGGCGACAGCATGTTTGAGTTTCATCGCTAATACCTACTAAAAGATCCAGAGAAGGCTTTCTTGATGAACCATCCGAGGATAATCACAGCGAAAAAAACAAGTCCGAGAACAATAGTGTCTTGACCTAATACCTTTTCCATAAAATCCTCTTTACTTCGTCCTTTTTAACCTTTCTCTTTTAAGGTAGGGTTCTGCACTGGGCCAGAGCTGCTCAAAATACATCATAAAAGTATCGGCTGCACGTTGGCTTTTGATCATAAACATGACCATTTCATCGCCAAGGCTAATGATGACTTTATCCTTGTAAATAAGAAAAATAGAGGGGGCAGCCAGGCTTTCTTTCATAAAGCGCACCTCGATAGGGGGGCAGTCAGAAAAAAGGTCGGCAATGGGTTTTCCTTTTTTGGTCATCAAGATTCGTATTTTGATACCTTTCTTAGCGCGTAGTTGTTGGAAGCGGTAAGCAAGTCGTTTATATTCAGGGCCGAATTTATAGACTCCCATAACATTGACTTGTTCTCCTCTTTTCAAAGTGTCCACGATGTCATTGAAAGCTGTCTTAATTCCTTTAGGTCCTTTGAATACGATGGCTTCTTTTTCTTCTTGTTTGGCAGCATGAAAGGCTTGGAAAGTGGGAAGGAGTTGTTGAATCTGTTTTTCTTGTTCCCGAATTTGTTCTTGTTTTTCTCGGAGGTAACGAAGGAGGCTAGTGGATGGCGTTGACTTATAGTACCTGAGGCCTTCTTGTTTGTAAAGAGTAACAAGTCCTTTTCTTGTCAATTTCTCTAGGACGATATAAATCTTAGAATTGGCCGTTTGAGACTTATCGATAATCGGTCCCGTAGTAGAGGCTCCAAGTTCCAAAAGTGAAAGATAAACCTTAATCTCAGCTTTGGTGAGACCAATTTCTTCCAATTTGAACTCGACAGAGGATAGGTCCATATTACTCCCCCCTAAGGAGGAGGTAACTTTTAAATATTTCTATATCTAATAATAACTAGATAGTAGTTACAGGTGATGAAGATGAAACTCAAAAAAACAATGTTAGCAAGCCTCCTTGGGTTAGCTCTAGCTCCGCAAGCTCAGGCCGATTTTAGAGAGGCCTTTCAAACCTCAACACCCGGACAGATCCAATTAGTTCCCAGCCATTATGAAGCAGGTACTCTCCGAGATAAAGAGGGGAATAAAAGGGAAGTGGCTGTAGAGAAAACAGGGATAGAAGCAACGCTCAAAGGAAAAACCAAGAGATGGTTTGGTCAAGTCACCATTCCTTATGTTGCTGTAGCAAACGGACAGCTTGAGAAAAAAGGAATAGGCGATATTACCTTAGAAGCAGGCCCTCGTTACCACACAGGACATTGGGAACTCCTGCCCACATTAAGAGCGAAGTTGCCTACAGGAGCATTTGAAGCGGGTAAAGTCAATATCGGAACAGGTCAAACAGATCTTGCCGCTGTTCTTCGCGGTACGGGCATGTACGGGCCATTGACATTGGATGCAGGCATAGCCTACACGCATCGCTTCGGAACGCCTGCAGACCGCATAGAACTACGCGGTACTCCTGGTGTAGGCTTGGGAAAATACCTTCGCACAGGCATTGAAGGAGTCGTCACGTTGAGTTTGGACGACGCAAGAACTGCTCGCCTAGGACCAGGCCTAGTCTTTGCGAAGGATGGCTGGCAAGTAGGTGGTTTTATGCAGAAAGAATTTGGCGTACGACAGGTCACAGAAGGCTGGACGTACAGGTTTATATTCCGGGTGCCGATCAAATAGAGTTGGCTATTTAACTTTTATTTATTTATCTTTTCCAGTATCTTTCGCGCCATCTCCTTCGAATCTTTAGCACTTCGCACTCCGTCTGCCAACAAGTGGTTCTTAAACACGTGTTCAATCCAACTGGCAAAGTCGTTCTTATTCGAAGCAACGTGGTTGGAAAAAACAGCTTCATCCATGATTTCAAGCGCGATCACGAGTTCTAATAAATTCTTCAGTTGTCTTCCATCTTGTAAGTAAAAATGTTCAGCTGGATTTTGTACGCTAGTGAAGCAAACGTCTTTCTTCTTTTTCTGCAATACTGAACGGATGGACTTAACAATGTTCTCAGCGTTCATGCCGTATTTTTTCATAAGTTCTTCCGCACTGCCACTTTCTCCAAAATGATCTTGCATACCAATGCGCTCAATAGGTACAGGGCAGTGCTCTCCTAACAATTCAGTCACAGCCCCCCCTAATCCTCCAATAACTTGATGTTCCTCCGCGCTCACCACGCAACCCGTTCTCTGCGCAACGTCAATGAGGATTTGTTCATCAAGGGGTTTGATCGTTGGGCAGTTCACAACGCAAACAGACAATCCTTCTTTCTCCAGCTGCTGTGCCGCCATCAACGCTTCATACACCAACGCTCCACAGGCAATAACAGCTGCATCGCTTCCTTCTCTGAAGATCTGGGCTTTGCCAACAACAAAGGGAGTTTCTTTTGTAGTAACAACAGGCATCTTCTCGCGTCCAAATCGTAGGTAGACAGGTCCTCGAATCTGCGCAGCAGCCAGTGTCGCTTTCCGGGCTTCAACAGCATCACAAGGCACAATCACAGTCATGTTCGGCAATACGCGCATGCAAGCCACGTCTTCTAGGGCTTGATGAGTCGCCCCATCAGGTCCGACAGTCAATCCTGCATGGCACCCAGCTATTTTGACATTAGCCTGACTATAACAAATACTAACACGGATTTGGTCCCAGTTTCTTCCTGGGCTGAATACAGCATAGCTGTTCATGAAGGGCGTTTTCCCCCACAAAGCAAGTCCTGCGGCAATCCCTGCTAAATTTTGTTCTGCAACCCCGACTTCAAAGAGTCTATCAGGGCACTTTTGTTTGAACGGCAACGCACGTGTACTTTCAGTCAGGTCACAGCACAGCACAACAACGTCTTTATTTTTCTCTCCCAGCTCCAGTAGGGCTTCTCCATAGCCATCCCGTGTAGCTACCTTTTTCAGATTGTTTAAATCCGACAAGGGTATAGGACTCATTGGTGCTCTCCCTGGATCTTGCCACCTAATGTTCTAAGCTCGTGCAACGCAATCTGCGCTTCTTCTTTGTTGGGTGGCTTGCCGTGCCATTCAAAGTCGCTTTCCATGAAGTCCACGCCTTTTCCGGGAATCGTGTGGCAAATGATCATAGTGGGTTTTTCATAGATGGCTTTGGCTTCACCGCAGGCGTCAATGATTTTCTGAATATCGTGGCCGTCCACTTCAAGGACGTGCCAGTTGAACGCCTCATACTTGGCCAGCAAGGGCTCTAAAGGCATGATGTCTTCTGTAAAGCCATCGATCTGAATGTTGTTGCGGTCCATGATAGCAATTAGATTGTGTAACTTATTTTTTCCAGCGAATAGGACGGCTTCCCAGGTTTGCCCTTCATCGTGTTCGCCATCGCTCATCAAGCAGTAAATGTGATTTTTCTTTCCGTCCAGTTTGGCGCCCAAGGCCATGCCGATCGCTTGACTTAGTCCTTGTCCCAGCGGCCCACTGCTATTTTCCACACCTGATAAAGCCAAGTTGTGAGGATGTCCTTGCAATCGGCTGCCCAGCTTCCGCAACGTCCTTAGTTCTTCAACAGGGAAGTAGCCCGCTCTTGCAAGCGTCGCGTACAACACAGGGCAAATGTGTCCATTGCTTAACACTACTCGATCTCGTTCTAGCCATTTAGGATTTTTCGGATTATGCTGGAGAACATGAAAGTACAACGCCGTAAAAACATCCGCCATTCCTAAAGAACCCGCGCTATGCCCGCTACCCGCTTCTACCAGCATAGAAATGATGTCTTCCCGGATCTGGTTGGCTAGGGTTTGCAGTTTACCAATGTCTAAAATCCCCTTCATGGCTCACCTCTGAGTTAAATGCCCGATTCCTCTCTATTTAAAGTTAATGCAACGAAAAACTTTTTAATACCGATAAAAAAATAGCCATCATGATCAAAGTCCGTGCAATTCTCTGTAAATCCGCTATTGGAAAGTGTGGCTTTCCAGGGGGTGGTTTAGCAATTAACCCGTATGTGGGCTGCGCTCACAATTGCGCTTATTGCTACGCCCGATTCATCAAGCGCTTCACAGGTCATCCGGAGAAGTGGGGTAGTTTCGTAGATGCTCGGATCAACATCGCTGAAGTGTTAGAGCAGCAGATGAAGTCGGAAAGGTACAGCAAACAACAGATCTATATTGGTACGGTCACAGATCCGTATCAGCCCGTAGAAAAGGTGTATGGGCTCACAAAAAAGGTATTGCAGGTATTGGTGTATCATAAGAATCCCATAAGTATTTTAACAAAATCAGATCTGGTTCTGAGGGACTTGGACTTGTTAAAAAAGTTTAAAGAGATCGATGTAAATTTTACAGTAACTACCTTGGATGATAAATGGGGGAAATTAACAGAACCCGAGTCTTCAACAGCCAAACAGCGGCTGAAAGCCATGCACAAGTTAAGCAGTGCAGGCATCAAGGTTTTTGCGATGATGGGCCCTTACTGGCCTGTTTTTACAGATGCAGAAGCCTTGCTCAAGGCATTTCAGGAGGCAGGAGTCAGTCAAGTCTTCACAGAGAGCCTCAACACGATCGGTGGAAACTGGACAGACGTGGAAGCGATTTTGAAAAGGTATTATCCTCGCCATCTAGCAGACATCAGGTCCACTGTCATGGACAAGGAAAAGTTCTACGCCTTTTATTCAAATGAAAAAAAGAAGTTAGAGCGCTTGTCTGAAAAATACAAGCTGCCCATAAAGGTATTCTTCGGTCAGGGCCACGCAGCCAAGTTCGAGAAATGATCACACCAACGCGCTCTTGATCGCTTCGCTGCACTGGCATCCTTTCTGTTCAGGAATCATGGGAATAGTTTTCAAAAGCAATTGGATGACTTTGTCGGCATTGGTTTTCATGACTTTGACAATGTCTGCAAAGTTAACGTTATGCTCCTTCCAGCAGTCATAGTCAGTGACCATGGCAATGGGTTGATAGCACATTCCGGCTTCCCTTGCCAGTACGCATTCAGGCACAGTGGTCATATTAATGACATCACATCCCCATGTACGGAA
>CAYOJS010000079.1:0-7463 GCA_964404345.1 uncultured Methanosarcinales archaeon | reverse complement strand
AATACGAAACAGCCTTAGGATACTTACATGAACAACTCAACGAAGGAGACGAACTCTACGCCATTTCCACACGAGAAAACAACATCAGTCTCGGCCTGACCGGTGCCTTACTCGTCCATTATAAAGGAAAGAAGGCTCAAATAACGGACGGAACTTTTTCTTGTGGTATCATCGGAAGAGACTTCGAACCCAAAAGCCTCCTTGCCCTCATTGAACACCTACAAAAAAGAGAGATCGAACAATTAGAAGTCTTCGTAACCCCCACTTCTACCAATCAACGAGTACGAGAAATACTACAAAAATTAGGCTTCTCAGAAAAAGAAAGGGCCTCTAACCAGAGCATTTACTCGCTCCAATTGCAAAACTACACCTCAAAGGAAAAATACGATTGGGTCAGTCTATCCCCTAACCCGCCCGAATTAGACTACGCTGGGCACCTCTCAGTTATATCTTTCTTCGAAAACCATGTAAAATCCCTCATCCAGCAAAGATGGAAAATAACAAATCTCGGTTCCGCCCGAGGAGAAGTCCTGGGACACCTACAAAAAGAAGCCCGAAGTGCTTTCTACCATTTCTTGGAAAAAAAGCAAGCCCACTACACAAAAATAGACCTGGAATACTGCCCGAAAGAAAACAACACGGTTGCTAACGCTGAGAACTTACAAAGCGTTATAGCAGATGAGACCCAAGACCTCGTCATGGCTGTTGAACTTTTAGAACATACCGAACACTTTTGGAAAGTCATCCAAGAAATGACCCGCATATGCAAAAAAGGTGGATATCTATTCATCACTGTTCCCTCATATAATTATCCTAAACACGAATATCCCATTGATCTCTGGAGAATTGGACCCAAGACTCTCTCCTCCTTTTTCTCCCCACCACACTTCACCCTTGTTCGAATGGAAAACGAAGGACACCAAGATTACCCTCGACGCACCTTAATTCTCGTCCAAAAGAACGATCAGTTTAGTGTTAGCATCCAGCCACCAAAGGGAGAAACCAATTGGAAAACTGGTCTAACCATTTTCCCTTAGATTAATACAGACAGATCGTCTGGAAGGCGATCTATTCCTTCAAATTCTTTAACCACTACCGATTTAATCCGTTGCTTCAACTCAAGATTTAATGAGGGATAAGTCATCTCTTTTCCCCCCCCAATACTTTCACAGTCATCTTCGATCAAGACATCTGGCAGAGGCAGAACTCTTGCAACAACCTCTTTATAACCTTCTTGCTCTTGTCGATGATAGATCGGTCCAGAAGGAAAACCATGTTTTTTCAAAACAAGTTCATCGGCTTTTAAACCCTCTTTGCCAACTTGTTCATCCCCTCTGCCTTTCTTATTCTCAGTCAATGCACTTAAGTAACAAATTTCAGCTCCCTGTGAAACCCAACGCTGAAGTTTCTGAGCTGAATGCCCAATTGGGGTATAATTTTCAAAATCCCTTACAGACTCTTCTTGTTCGATAACTTGCCTCAAGATGCCTTTACGAGATTGCCCTGCAGCGTTTCTATGCATGATCAAAGTTCCCTGGAGAAAAACTAAAATTTTCATAGGTATACCTGTTATCAAGCCCACTTAAAGATAAGGGCGCCATTTCTCACTTGAGCAGACCAGATTTTCTTATATATAACTAAGAGTGCCAAGAGAACGGCTTCGACACTGCCCGGCGTGTGCTCTTCAAACCCATAATGAATGCAATCGTTTCGCAAGATACGGGCCGCATTTAAGCCATCTTTTAAGCGTTCTAGATCTGCTGAAGAGGTATCGGTGAAAAGTTCTGGCAAAGACTCTATTAATGTGTGCATGGTGACTGTCATTCTCCGGAGGGCTGCTTTTGTTATTTTTCGTTTTCCCGTTTTTATTTCATGGATTACAAAGCCTTCCTTTACATACGCTGCCCGCAGAATAAACTCCACCCCAATCCCTAAGAGCATTTTTTTCATTCGCTCGTTGAACAAGGATTGCTTTATTGAGGAAGAAGACTGGGTGAGACCTGATTCATATACGAAACGTTCGCCCACTTCTTTTAATTCATCTGCAAGATTGAGTGGATAGATTTCTTCCAGATTTGCCTTGAACATGAACTGGCTAAGAGAGAACGAGCTATAAAAAGCTATCTATCGCCGCTTCTTCTTCTGCGCTTTATCATCTACTTTCTCGACAGAAAACCACTTTTCTTTTTTATCCTCTTGAACCTCTTCTTTTTTCTCGACTTCTTTTGGTGTGCCACTGGAGTTGTCATTCTCTTTTTTACCCTTCTTCCGCAACCCACTTTTTTCCAAGAAACCGATGATGGCTACGACAGTACCAATGATCGTTGTTATTAGAAGAGCGTTGTCTTTAATCACATCTTTCAACTTCTTTTCTCCTTTGGGGGCCTCTTGCAACGCCTGCCGCAAATCGTCTGTGCTTGAAGTCACTAATGAAAGAGTTTTTCTAGTATCTATATATTTGCTATCCAATAAGTTCTTTTGAGCATCCTGCAATAAACCCCGAATATATTTAACACGATCGTATAATTCTGAAACCAAGTAACCGTCCGCTTTTTTACGCTGATACTCCAACTCTAAACTATTAAGGTCCTCTTTTCCTTTATCAATCGCTTTCGATATTTCATCCATCTCCGACTGAGAAACCTTGACTGGCGCTTCTATTGGAGGCGCTTTTACGAACACTTGATCGTATGCGTTTAAGGTGATGTCTTCTCCATTTACCTTGGCCGTGATTTTAACCAATAAGCCAATGGTTCCTGGCCCGTCTACTTTTATCGTCACCAATACGGCATCTTTATCCTTCGATGCAATCCGATCTACAGGCGTTGAACTAAGAGTCTTGATTCCCTCCCCTGAAACCTTTGCATCCACACCCGTTATCTCCATCTGATATTGGTTTGAAATGAACACACTCAACTGCGACTGCCCCACATCCAGCTGCCTTGGCGAAACCTTGTCCAATGTTAAAAGCACGGAAGGGCACATGTATCCGGGAGGATAACAACCCCCATCCAGACATTTTGTGCAACGCGTATCACACTGCGTCTGAGAACAAGTGATGCTTGTATTTACTGCTATGTGCACTCGATCATCAGGGTCTTGAGTTAACCATGACCGAGCATTTTTAAAATACAACAATACTTTGGGCGGCAAGGTTTTTGCAGATAATGTATAATTTAATACATCCACATTATCGGGAGCATCAAAGATAGGCAATGGATAATCACAATCCAACTCGCATGACAAGGAAAGTGTTCGACTCGAAGACCAAAGCTCTTGGGAAGTTATATTCGTAGTTATCGTGCTGTTTTCACACACCTCAACTTCCGTACAATTCCCCGAACTATTCTCACATAAAGAACAAGATTCTACTTGCGACTCCACTGAAGAAACGATCGTTTTTATTCCATTTGCCTGAACCGTGTACTCCAATGACACCCCTAAAGCTAGCGAAAGAACTAACAAAAAGGATACAATCCCCAGTAAAATTCTTGGATTCATGGGCTAAAAAAAGGACCTGTTTGCTCTCGACATAGGTAACGGAGAATATTTAAATAGCTTTTCATTTTCGAGAAGGTGTAGGGGTCGCATACTCAAAAACGTTTTCCGTTTTTGGTCGCGACCCAGCTAACGCAGGGGTCGCATAACCTGGTACTTCGCGGGATTCACGCGAAGGATCTGCGAAAGCAGGAGAGTGCGCAGGTCTCGAATCTATGAGGTAACCTGTCCCTCTGGGATTCTGGGTTCAAATGAAGATACCCCGAAAAAGAAGTTCAGAGCGATCTCGGCTTTGCCTCGATCGGTGATGTGTCTTTTGAAAGTCCCAGCCCCTGCGCCTTTTTTTAAAAAGAAAGAATGGCGGTACCGAGACTTTCAATCCTTCGCTTCGGTAGGATTTTTGAACGGTCGAAAACCTTTTTCGACTGTCAAAAACCAAGCGTAACGAGGTTTTTGAACTCGGGACCCCCACGTCATGAGCGTGGTGCTCTAGCCAGTCTGAGCTACACCGCCATACTCCTAAGAGAAAGAAAACGGTTTAAAAAGGTTGTTGTGGCTTAAATTCAAAACGCTAGTAGAAACATTATCTTATTTAAAATTAGCTTCTGCTAGTAGCTTTTGTATACCCCTCATAAATTCTTTTTGATCTCTTTCACCCATATTTCGCGCACTTTTAGAAGCACTGGCTGTTACCCACCCATCAAAGGGCGGTCTGTATACAAATGAAAGCGAAAAGGGAGGAGCTGGTTCAACCATGATTGCATCATCACCAAACAATAATCTTAGAAGACCATCTCTTGCAAGCGGTTCTGATTTCGGTGTTCTATAGTGGCTCACGACCGCTTGCATCAGACCACTTATGTTGTCTGTTTCATGAAAAAAGAAGTGTTCCTCATGTCCTGATTTATATCCTGCATAGGTTACCCTTTCTGATTCCTCTAATTCAAAAACGTAATAGGGATTGGTTGCTGGAGGGACATTCAAAGGATTCATTGTGTTTGGGGAGGTAAAACTCATTTATAAACTTTTCCATATTTGTCATTTTATAGTAATAACTTTCTAATTTTCTCTGCATACTGCTCCAGTTCACCCTCTTGATAAGAGCCTTCCTTCCAGGGCACCAAACCATCACTTTTAAAACGCGGCACGATATGGAAATGCGCGTGATCGATCTCCTGCCCGGCTACACGGCCATTGTTCATGCTAACGATGAAACCATCGGCTTTTACAGCTTCTTTAACAACGAAAGACAAGTGCTGAACTGCTTTTATCAAGTACTGCAGATCTGCTGAAGGAATATCTGACAACGTAGCAAAATGCTTCTTCAAAATCACAACCGTATGCCCTGGCTGAATGGGACGAATGGAAAGAAAAGCCATGACTTGAGCATCTTCAAACACCTTTGCCGATGGGATCTTCCCCGCCACGATCTGACAGAAAATACACTCCATGAGCACCTCTACTTCAACTTTCCCTCTAATTCCACTAGAGAACGTATTTTTTCCGGGAACTCTTGACGATTCTGACGATCCACTAAAATACCTCGAATCCCAACCGCTTCAGCACTCTTCATGTCCGAATCTACGGAATCCCCCACCATCAATGCTTCCTCAGGTTTTACTTTTAACTTCTTGAGCGCCATTTGAAACAACTTGGGATCGGACTTTAACGCCCCTGCTTCAAACGAAAGCAAAACCAAGTTGAAATGATTCCGCAACTCAAACTTGTCCAAGACATTCTCAACAGAAGCGGTGTTGTTTGAAACAATGGCCAACTTGTACTTTTGCTTAAGCTTAGCTAAAACTTCCAAGGTCTCTGGAAACGGCTTGCACAGAAGATCGTTTTTATTCCACAACCCCACCAAGTTATCTAAAACAAAAGCAGGCGGCTTGATCTTGAATTCCTGACACACACTCTCAAAGGCCTTGTATAAATCCGGATACTTTTGCGTCATAAATGCCTTCTCAAATCGGGTTACAAAATCTTGATACGGTGATTGAATTCGGAGCATTCTCCGTGTTTGAGACGTGGGACTAGGGAAAACACCGTTTTCCACAATCGTACCCCAGAAATCGAACAAGATTGCTTTTAACATCCCCCTCGAGAAAAGAGAGGCCTTTAAAAATGTTCAGTTTTCCACCATTCGTTAAATAGTGGTCTGCTTCGCAGATCCCATACCCATATGTGGAAACTGACATGCCACAAAAACGCTTTGCGTTTTTGGGCCCCAGAAAGCTTGCTTTCTGTGGGCTCAAGAACCACTAATAGAAAAATGACATTTTGCCACCCCCACCAATCATAGATTGGCGGTTCTTGACAGATAGTGAAAAATGGACCGGTCGGGATTTGAATTCTCGTGCGGAACTCAACGTTCACGCATCCCGAAGCCTTTAGGGAATTGCTTCACCCCTGCCAGGGGCGCGTTATCTCCCGCCTTGTTCAAGATTCACTCCTAAGAGTGAATACAAGGAACCAGGTTTAACTACCGGCCCATTCTAATTCAACAGAAAAAGGAAGTGTTTAAAAAAGTTGCTACGACCGAGCTCTGCTTAATCCTAAACTATTTAAGTTTGCTCGGTTTTCTGCCCTCTATGAGAGAGATATATACCGTTCAATCTGAAAAAAAGACTTATGTCGTTGTTCGCGAAGATTCAGATGTTTATAGAAAAGAAGGCACTGAAATTGCACGGTGGCGTCTTTTTGGAGGAGCCAACCCTGACGAATATGAGCATTTTGAGGATCAGTTAACTGGTGCTGGTTGTGATGGACCTGAATTTACCTACTATGAAGGAAAAGAAGGAGGGCCTTTAGCAGGACGCCGCTTTGACAGCGTTGCTGACATTGCTCGACTAAGACCTGTACCTATCATTGGAGATCAACTCATCGTTACCCCCCTAGACAGCCCTATCGCACGAGAAAAAAAATGGGGAACTGGCAAAGCAGGGAATTTATCTGGGCGAATCACTCAAGTACGATTACCTACTGATACTGAAAGCGAAATTTCTGACATCCTTAACGCAGCCTAACTTTTCTATTGCTCCGATTACACTTTTTACTTTTTTCCGTTCTGAAAAGCTCAAATTATATAAACCACATTAGAACCTAATCTTCTATGACCCTCGAGCACACCATTGAAAAACACACCTTGGCGAACGCGCTGAAATACAATGGCAAAGCGAGCCCAGGCTCTGTGATCAGCAAGGTGATTGGCGAATATCCAGATGCTAAAAAAGACATGAAAAGTGTGTCTAAACAGATACAAGACGCTATCAAGAGAATAAATGTTATGAGTGTGGCGGAACAACAAAAACTTCTACAAGAAAGGTATCCAGAGATGCTGGAAGAAAAGCCCAAAGAAGAACACGACCTCTTTGGCTTCTTGAAAATTGCGCCGGGAACCAAAGTTGTGACGGCGTTTCCTCCCGAGCCAAGTAAGTACCCCCACATTGGACATGCCAAGGCTTGCTTACTGAATTATGAGCTTGCGAAACGGTTTAATGGCAAGTTCATTTTACGATTTGAAGACACGAATCCTGAATTGGCAAAACCTGAGTTTTATGAGATTATCCCCGAAAACTTACACTGGCTTGGCATTCAATGGGACCAACTCTGCTATGTCTCCGACCTGATGGACCAAATCTATGAACAAGCAGAGAAGCTGATTCAGAAAGGACTTGCCTATGTCTGTGCCTGCCCATCCGAAAAGATCAAAGAGCACCGCATGAAAGGAACGGCCTGTGAACATCGCGCACAAACCGCGCCCGAAACGCTTGCGGAATGGAAAAAAATGGCAGGCGCTCCTCAAGGAAGTATGATCCTTCGGGCAAAGACAGCAGCGGATCATCCGAACAGTGCCATGCGCGACCCTGGATTATTTAGAATCAATGAAACCCCGCATTGCCGAACTGGAACTAAATATAAGGTATGGCCCATCTACGACTTTCAAAACCCGATTGTGGATGGCT
>CAYOJS010000078.1:7269-7529 GCA_964404345.1 uncultured Methanosarcinales archaeon | reverse complement strand
TAAATCTATTTTTGTCTCCGACCAAGATCAATCGAGGGGTAGTTTCAAGTCCAAGTTTAGATTTCAGTTGCTTGTAAAATAAGGGCCTCTTTCCTTTGGGTTTATACCGCTTGCAATGCCAGCTATCCAATCCTATAAAAGCTTCTCCGCCAACTCTTAACACTCGGATAATCTCCTCCAAGGCTTTCAATTTATCAGGAATATGGCCCAAGGTAAGCTGACTCAAAACCAAATCAATGTTCTCTTCCCTAAATGGAAGG
>CAYOJS010000078.1:0-7259 GCA_964404345.1 uncultured Methanosarcinales archaeon | reverse complement strand
TCCCAGAATGATTTTAGGCCAGTTCCGTATCGATAAACCCAGCTCTTGAGCACTGTTTCTCAAATCAGATCCCCTCCCAGCCCCGTGACTGGCCTTCTTATTCAATCCGATGAAGCCCACAGTGGGAAACAAGTTGGCGAGTTTCAATAACAAAACACCTCGGCCCATTCCAACTTCAAGCACCCGCAGTTTTTTATTCTTCTTCAGTCTCTTCCGAATCACGTTCTCTAACTTCTTAACTCTCATGACTCCCTTGTTAAATTTGCGTAGTCCTCTAGAAACACAATCGGGTAATGATGCCCATCCTTCAAAATCGCGCATAAAGGAAAATAGTGGGCGTCTTATAAAAACATATCGTCATTCTTCAATATATAAGTGCTAAGCCAAACCTTTTAAAATCCGCTTTATTCTTAATCGATATGCGCATCTTAGCCTTCACCGACCCGCACACAGATGGCTCCTGTTTGGAAGCTGTCAAGCTAAAGGCGAAGCAAGCTGATCTTTTAATCTGCTGCGGTGACTTCACGGTCTTCCACAACGGCATGGGTGACGTCTTGGATTTCTTTGACCAGATCGGAAAAAGAATGTTGATTGTACATGGCAATCACGAAGACGAGCACCGCTTGGCAGAGGAGTGCAAGAAGCGGAAGCACTTGGAGTTCATCCATAAAAAGATCACCACCCTCAAAAACCTTGTTTTCATCGGTTGGGGCGGCGGTGGCTTTGCTCAAACAGATCATCATTTCGAGTCGTGGATCAAAACAAAAGAAGCTGAGTTCAAGGGAAAGAACATCATCTTAGTCGTCCATCAGCCTCCCTCGAATACAAAGATTGACTTCTTGGAGTGGGCGGGTCACGTCGGCAGTAAGTCCTTCCGGCAGTTCATGGAAAAGTACCAGCCTCGTCTAGTCTTATGCGGCCATCTGCATGAAACCTTTCACATGATTGATAACGTCAACGACACCGCCGTCTTAAACCCGGGCCCAGATGGAACGTTAATCGAGATCTAGTTGCGAGAAAGGAAAATATTAAATATGGAATATGCGAAGAGAAGAAGATGATACAATTACAGGTTGTGCACGTCAATGGAAAAATCGAATTTGTTGACATGCAGACTCGGAAAAAGATCGAGTTAACGCATGGTCAACTCGTAGCATTATTTGAAGAATTGGGAAAAGGATTGGTCTTGAACGTGGAGAACGAGAAAGCGTTGTATCAGCTTCTAGCAACTTTAAAGAAAGGGACTATAACAGAAGTTTAAGAGAAGGACTATTAAACACATAACGATTCTAAAAAAATAGATCAAGAAGTCTTTTCTTCTGAAACCATCACAAAGCTCAGCCCATCAATCGTCTGATCGTAGGGTTCCAGGTACCATTTCAGACTGGGAGTATAGGAAGCAGGATGCTCGCGAACTTCTTTGAGCAATGCTTCTTTTGAAACCCATCGGACCGCGGCAACCTCTTCTTTTTGGAGGGTGAACGCTTCCACAGGTTGGTCTAATCTAAGATAGTAAAGTTGGAAGAAAAAATTTTCTCTCCGCTGATGCGAAGTTTAGGCCCTTTTCTAGGTTGGATGCCTTTTAATCCAATCTCCTCTTCAGCCTCTTTGATAATATTAGAAAGATAGGTTTCTCCTTTCTCAAGAGTACCTGCCGCAGACGGCCCCCAGAGCCCAGCTGCAGATCGGGTGAATGCTCTTTGAGCAATGAGCGTTTCTTCTTTAGAATTAGTGATCCAGAGTGCAGATACCCGAACAAAGCCTAGACTACGATTTCCTCTTTGTCGATAACCGATGACTTCATCTCTTTCATTGACAAGAACAATCTCAACCATAGAAACAAGTAAAACCGTCATCTTTAAATGGCTAATGCTTGTAAGGTAAAAGATGAAACGTAAGAAACAACAGCCTACGAGGGGTTGGCAGTATCTGATCTTAGTCGTCTGGCTCATTGCCGTCGACCAGTTAACCAAGCTCATGGTTCGGGTCATGACTCCGGATATATACATAGGGATTCTTTCATTGCACCTGACAACCAATACCGGTGCCATTTTTGGCTATTTTAAGGGGATGAACAGTGTTTTTATCTTGCTTTCATTCATCGTAATCGGGGTGCTCATATACCATTTTAGGGAGTTAAGTCATAAGAACTGGGCGCCTATGGCAATGGTTCTGGCGGGTGTTTTGGGCAACCTGATCGATCGCCTGTTATTAGGTCATGTCATTGATTTCATTGACTTCTTGATTTGGCCTTCCTTCAATCTGGCGGACAGTTGCATCACCATCGGAGTCGTCTGGCTGCTCGTTAACGAGTACAAAACCCATTTAAAAACGAATAGTAAGGTGTCAAGAACCTCCAATAGGAAGGGATAGAGGTTCTCACAAGAAGTAAAACTTCTTGGAGCGCCAAGAGCACAGCTCTTGTGCGCTTGAGCATGCACAGAACTGCAGAGCAGTTCTGGCACAGAGGAATTCTAGAATTCCTCGTGCAAGGAACGTTCCGTTCCTTTGCACCAAAAAGCTATATGCTTTTTGAGTGTCAGAATTTCGCCTTTATATTATTTAAAAAGCGAAATTCAGAACATTTAAAAACTAGTTACTCCAAAAGAGTGATATGGCAGATCCGTTTAAAGCGCAGGAATCCGCGAACCAGTACTTCTGGATAGCCATTGCTTGTTTAGTCATGCTAAATATAGGCACATTTTCCTTTTTCTACCATATGAACAGTGTTACAAAGGACGAGTTAAATCAGAAAACAACGCAAATCCAAGGTGCTGTAGTAGAGACTGATCAATTGGTCAAGCAGACCTCTCGAGAGTTAGACAGTACCAAGGAAAAATTAGCTTCAACCAATAAGCGGGTAGAAAGTGTGCAAGACAAGTTAGACGCGCAAACGCGCAGTTTGCAATCTCAACTGGAAAAGCAAGGCATTCAGTTCACGACAACATTGCAAAGTTTCAAAACAGAGAACGAGCAGAAGATCAGCACGTTAAAAGAGACAGTGGATAAGAGCACGGCCGCTTTGCAGCAAAAGTTAGCGGATATTCAATTGGAAAGCACGGATTTCAGTGGGATGATTCAGGATCTCGTGAAGAGCGTGGTCAGTGTTCAATCAACAGGAGACTCTGGGAGCGGAGTAGTGTTGGACGAAGAAGGATATATCATAACCAATAACCATGTGGTGGGAAGTGGAATCACAACGAAGGTGATTGATTACAATGGAAAAACGTACATTGCCAATGTGTTTAAGCGGGATCAGGAAAAAGACTTGTTAATTTTAAAAATTGATAATGCAGGGCTTCCTAAGTTACCGATGGGGGATTCCAGCCTGCTAAAGGTAGGAGAGAAAGTGTTGGCCGTGGGCAACCCTGCAGGGCTTAAGTTCAGTGTAAGTGAGGGCATCGTAAGTGCGATCAATCGAAAGATTGACAACAGCGGTGTAACCTTCATCCAGACCGATACTCCCATCAATCCAGGTAGTTCGGGCGGTCCTTTAGTGAATAAGAAGGGGGAAGTAATCGGTATCAATGCAAAGAAATACCAGGGTTATGAAGGCCTTGGTTTCGTGATTCCGATCAATTTCGCAAAGGATTTCTTAGCCTCGGCTAAGAATCCGATGCCATCGTAAGAGTCAGGCGCAGAATGTCCTGTTTTTCTTGTTAAAGATTCTCATACAACGCATGTCCTTCTAGAATAGCTTCTTTGAGTCCGGGAATGAATTCCAGCTCGTCAAGTCGATCAATCGGTTGCCATCTCCACTCAGTGTGTTCTTCGCTGATGCTTGGACCTTTCCCGTCTGCATAGCGCACAAAGCGACAAAGGAATCGCAAGCCCGGTATCTTTTTCTGCTCGTCCAGTGTCATAATCTCATAGGCTTTGAAGGGTTTAATGGGGGAAACGATCATCCCAGTTTCTTCTTCGAATTGTCGAACGATGGCTTCCTCAAAGTTTTCGCCCATCCAGACTTGTCCTCCTCCGCACTCCCACAAGTCAGGGTAGAGTTTTCGGGTAGGGGATCGTTTCAACGTAAAAACAGTGTTGTCTCGAAAGCAAACTCCAGCCACATGAACTTCAAGTTTATGCACTTTTTTCTCTCGGATCATGGCTTAAAGGAAAAATCAAGGGTTATTTATAATTTGGGAAAAGGTTTAAAACCAGCCTTGATTCACTTAGATAATGAAGGCAAACGCTTTAGAGGTTTTAAAGCAATTAAAAAAGAATTATCCCGATTTGAAGTGTTTCCTCACCCACCAAGACCCTGTCCAATTATTAGTAGCAGTCATTCTTTCAGCGCAGTGCACAGACGAACGGGTGAACAAGGTCACTCCAGTGCTTTTCAAACAGTTCAAGACTGCAAAAGACTTCGCTGAGTGTGACATCAAAGAACTAGAAACACTCATTCACAGCACAGGTTTCTACAAGAACAAGGCAAAGAACATCCAAGCCATGGCGAAAATGCTCGTGAAGGACTTCCAAGGCAAGGTACCGAAAACAATGGAAGAGCTAGTCAAACTGCCAGGCGTAGGTCGTAAAACAGCTAACGTCATCTTAGCCGAGTGTTTTGGCTTAAACGAGGGAGTTTGTGTGGATACACATGTGATGCGCCTCTCACAACGTCTCAGTCTTAGCAAGCAAAAAGACCCAGTCAAGATCGAACAGGACCTAATGCAACTCTTTCCAAAGAAAGATTGGGAAACCCTCAGCTTAACGCTTATCACCCATGGAAAAAAAGTTTGCAATGCCAAAAACCCCAACTGCAAGGGGTGCTTCTTGAACAAGTTATGCCCGAGTGCGTTCAGAGTCGATAAAAGATCAACTGGCTAAATTCTGGTTTTTATAGTTCTTATCTGCAGTGACGTCTTTGCCAAACCAAGGAGGAGTTTGAAAACCAGCAAGGTCCGTTTCATCTTGAAACTCGACTTCAACGAGCACCAAGCTTTTGTGTTTTCCAGTAAAAATGTCCAATTCAATCGTCCAATTCTTATAGGGAATTTTATAGCGGGTCTTTTGGATTCGATGGCCCTGAGTCTTAGGCCATAAGTCATTGAATTCTTTTTCTGTGATGAATTCTTCCACTTCTTCTCGGTATCCGGATTCAAGTTCTTTCTTATGAGTCCGAATGAAACGCTTCCCTTTCTTGCGGATGCGTACCTCTTCTTTTTTATCGATCTTAAGATAGCCTTGAATGATATCTTCATGAGAGTATTTATCAAGAGATTGGGGGCATTTTTTACTAAGAACTTTTTCTCAATCTCCGTACGTTTCTTAAACAGGCTCTCTCCCTGGTTTTCGAGCATGCACGCCATTTCTTCAAAGATCACGGAAAGTCTTGTATCTCGAATGGCCTGAAGCTCATTTTTGTTGCTCCGAATGCAATTCAGTTCAAGTTGGATATTCCGATAGCTTTTTCTTGTTTTTTCATCCGCTATATTTGTACTGTACATCAAAAACTTCTCGATGAGATGAGTACTGATCTTCTCTGACCTGTCGCGGCTGATCATTGGATTGGATTTGAGGTTCTCAGCATCTTTAAGGAGTAGATGAAATTCATCATCCGCTCCTTTGGTGGTTATGATATAGGTAAAGATCTCATAAAAGGCAAGGCCGATATGATAATTAGCGACTTCAGGGCCTTTGCCAAGTCTGAGGTTTTCCGCGCAGGAATTAAGCAGGGATAATGACTTCTTGTAATATTTTTCAGCCGCTTCTGTCTGTCCAGCGAACATAGTGTCGTTGATATCATACTTAAGAGCGCCAAGATAAATATCATAGATGAGCTTGAACACGACAGCCGTCCCGAGAAGGCCTGAAATCAGAACGACCGCAAATCGATTCACCCCCCATTGGGTTAGACCTGAAAAGATCTTAGGGTTTAAAGAGACCAAGACCAAAAGGCCCAAGATGACTAGGGAGGTTACAAAAGACCGAAACATGTCTACGGTGAGTTCTAAGCCAAATTTCTCGAATTTCTTCTTGACATTGCTCATGGATACGGCAAACCACGCAGTTCCAGACACCATGGTGGTCGGAATCAGCACACTCGCTAGCACAGCATAGTCCATAAATAAAAGGGAGGGAATGGCAAGAATCCCATAAATCAAGGCATCTCGGGTGGCTTTGTAATACTTAAGTTCCACTGATTCAACAGCCACGTCCCGCTCTACAGAAGTTAAGTCAATCTTAAAGAAGTTCTTGAGGATGAATTTATAGAGGATATGCTTGAGCATGGTAATGAGTGAATCGACTTATTATTAAATGTTTGGCCTGAACTCCCTAACTTTTTAAACCGCATAAAATCTTTATATTGTGGCTTCCCATGAAAAGCTTTTTAAGGTATTCATGCAAAAGAATGCTGGGAGATGAACGATGCCGAGTTTCGAGCTTAAGAAAGCTTCTTTTGATGACCTTGTAAAGAAGGTATCCTCTTCGTATGAGTTCATCGCTCCAGTAAAGACAGATGAGGTTCATTTTGAAAAGGTCTCTTCGGCCGTTCAGATCAATCTTAAAGATCAGCCTCTCTATCCGCTCAAGCGTTTTTTCTTCACAGAGAAAGAGGTTCTTTTTCAGTTTAATGGGGAGAAGATCGAAGTGCCTAAGATTGAGGTTCCTAAGCGTGTATTCTTTGGAGTAAGGCGGTGTGATTTAAACGCGCTCAAACGCCAGGATAAAGTATTCCTAGACAATCCTGCAGATCCTTATTATAAGGCGCGAAGAGAAAACGCGTTGTTCATTGGCTATCATTGCGACACCGCCCCTAGTAAGTATTGCTTCTGCAATTCACTAAAGTTAGAGGAGTATTCTGACTTGATGTTTTTTGATCGCGATGATGTTTTCAAGATTGAAGTATTGACGGATAAGGGTTCAAAGTTCATAAAGGCTTTCAAGTCTTTTTTCCAGCCTTCAGGTTATGAGATCACAACCAAGGATAAGAAAATAAAGAATTTCAAGGAGCTTCGCCGCCCGAAGGATCTGAATGTTTTTTACGAGAGTGATAAATGGGAAAAAGGTGTAAAAGATTGTGTTTCCTGTGCCGCCTGCACCATGATTTGTCCGACCTGTTACTGCTCTGGCATCAAAGACGAAGCGGATTGGGACCTGAAAAAGATGCAGCGCGTGCGGGAGCATACCAGTTGTCAATTAAAGAGTTTTACCAAGGTAGCGGGGGGCCATGTATTCAGGAGCAGTCGTTCAGATCGTTTCAAGCACCGTATTTATCACCAATTACAATGGTTTAAAGAAAAAAATGGGATAGACTTGTG
>CAYOJS010000077.1:0-7563 GCA_964404345.1 uncultured Methanosarcinales archaeon | reverse complement strand
TAGGTTATCATCACCTTCGTTAGTAATCCCGCGGTGGACCTTTTATCAGCTCAGACCCGGCTATTTTGATAAAACCACGTTTGATGAAGAGTATAAGGAAGCTTTATTTTTTGACGAGAGCTTTAACCCATTGGAGAGAGAAGTGGCAAAATCTGTAAAGTTAGGAATTACTGTTGCAAACCAAGAACTGGACCTATTAGTACCATTAGAAGAGGCTTCTCTACAAACTATCGTTGAAGCCATTCAAGAGGCAGATGCCACAGGGCCCCATCAGTGGCAAGATCCTGTGATTATTGTACGAAGTGCCCAGACACTTCTTCCTCTTCCTGGATTTGTACCTCCTGGTGCTTACGCAAGCCTAAAAAGAGTTAGAGAAGAATTTTATACCATCCTATTAGACCAAGAACACCGAGCTGCATTTGACAGCTACCTTAAAAGATCCCATAGAACATCACCAACAGCTGCTCATGAAGATGTCGCGTTTGAACCATGCCAAGTCAACTTAGAGTTTCTAGAATATATGTCAAGAATCATTATGCCGCTGTCTCCTTTATAATAAGATCTGTCAATTCTGCCTTTGAATAGACACGAACCAAGGTTGGCATACCCGCACGCTGCCCTTGATCATATAACTCTCTCAGAACTTTACCTATCTCTTGTCCATGAACATGACACTCATAATTGTGATCTCCTAGGTCATGCTTCCACTCGCTTATATACACCTCAGCAGGCAATTCTCGAACGAGTTCGGCAATAGTAGTATAATTTCTAGGATGAACCCCTAAACCGTCTAATTCTAAGTTAGGGTCTAATTTAGGATCTCCCAATACTTTTCTAAAAACATCTCTTGGAAGTACAGCTTCAGTGGCTTCAGTCATACAGAGGAGAATGCTTCCTATCTATTTAAAACTTTGGATAAGAAGAAAGTCAATATACTCCCAAAGGGGTGTTTTTAAAGGCGTATGGATTTGAGATCCAGATCCAGTCTTAACAACCCATTTATTAAACAAACCCATCCTAAACACTAAACCGGAACTTCCCGACGAAGCTCTGGCATGAGGATTCTACGAATCCTCTGCACCCCACCTGGAGGTGAGGCCCATGAAACAAGACTTGTTGCTGGAAAATCAAGACGAAAAATGGTACAGTCCCGAAGAACTTGACCTGGAGTACGGCGGCGAATTGCTTGAAGACGCTGCCCGGGAACTGCGAGACCGAAGACGCTTCGTTGACGAGAAACAAAACGAGGCGGACGCCCCAGGTTAATGATGATGGGATGAATTCCTCCGAATTTATCCCGAATTGCACTCAGCATACTGTTCTGTTGAGCGCCCCGAAAATGCTCAGAAATGCTGCGCATTTCTGGCATGCTCAAGAGCTACGCTCTTGGCGTGCGAAGAACGAAGTTCTTCTGCATGTCGAAACCCGTAAGGGTTTCAACAGCTCAGAAAACACAGCTTTCTGGCATATCGAAACCCGCGAGGGTTTCGACACACCTCACAGCGGCCCCCCTGGAACGCCCCTTCCAGGACCGCTTTTTTTATTTTCTAAAACAACTCAAAACCTAAACCCTTAAAATATTCGACTAAACCAAACGTACCCCAATGATTCCAACCATCAACCGGTTCACTCACATAATCTGCCTTACTCACTGTCTCTTCTAAAAGGATTCCTGGCTTTTCAGCCATCTTTGCTCGGATGCGATCATGAAGCAATGGATCGTACTTAGCCAATCTTTCCGCCACATCCGCCTCGAAATCCACCCCTTGCTTTTTATGGTGCATTTGAGACCCTACTACCATCCTTGCTGCTGTAGCATCTAGCGTCCGATCTAAAACTTCAGTACAATGATGGTAATAACCTTTTCTCACACTCAAAGAAGCATAGTCGGGTCTCATAACAGCCGTGGTTAGAAAAAAACCACTGCGAACTCTTCTGATATGAGGCACTAAGTCATTCCAAGTTCTACACTTACGCAATAGGTCAATATACGATTGATACCCTGGCCAATAGATAGGACGGTTCACTATAATATCCCCCACTAACCAAGGTTCACTGATTAATTCCACATTGTTCTGAGAGTTATCGTACCTAAGCCCATCCAGGAATCCAAGGCATCTCTTAAACGCCTTGACCCTAACCGGCTTCTCAAGCGTAGGATATAACTCCCCAATGATGTCTAAGAAAGGAGCCGTATCGTATTCACAGGGGCCACCTGCGTAGGCCTCTCCAAGAGCTGTATCAGGACCATGATCCCTTGCTCTTGCCATAAAACTTCCAAGCTGCTCAACTGCCTGTTCTGGATCCTCTGCTGCCAGTCTAACAAACTCCTCAGCCACTGATCGCGAATGCTCAAACTGCATTCCCATTTGCCCAATCAGTTTTTCAATCACTCGCTTCCGACGCACTTCATCCAATTGGACTACACTACCCATAACACAAGGAACTCTGTTCGGCTTATAAAGCTCGTCGTTAGAGTGCCATTACTGACGCACTACTCGATGATGCGGCCCCTGCACACGCGTCCACGACATCCTCTGGTGGGTCGCTTGCGGTGAATGGTGCGGAATCCTTGGTTTTTTCTATCGGAAACATCCAATAATAAGGGTAGATGTAGATGGTGGGAAACTCGATGATCTGTGAAGTGTCGAATGGAGACTGAGCCAGGACGCGAGCTGCCACTAATAAGATAATCCCCATGATGAGTATTATTTTCATAAATCTGTGAATTTTCCCAGGCTTTTAAGCCTTTCTTCGCTGTTTAGCATCTTCAAAATCTCTGATAGAAGCTCGAAAGCGCTATTTCCCCGAAGTGCTCAGAAAGCGAAGCTTTCTGGCATGCCAGAAATGCAAAACATTTCTGAGCAGGGCCGACCCCACGCAACGCACCTGTGCATGTTGTTGAATGGATTTTGACCTTAGGATGCACAGAAATCGAAGATTCAGAGAAATGCAAAGGCATTTCTCGAACAAGAAAACCTATGGTTTTCTTTGTTTCTGGCACAAGGAATCGTAGATTCCTTTGTGCTAAACAACAAGCTTTATATGGCCTTGTAAAAAACTCTGCCCCATGGAGAAGAAGAAACTCGCTGGATGCGCCATCCTGCAAGGCAATCACATTCTGCTCCTTCACCGCATCAGCAAAGATGAATACGAACTACCTGGGGGAAAGATTGATTCCGGCGAAACACCTGAAGAGACTGCTGTTCGAGAACTCAAAGAAGAACTCCTGTGTGATGTGAATATCATCCGGAGACTAGGAAGTAAAGACTTTGAACAGAACGGCTTTGTCATGACTTATTACTGGTTCTTGGCACGTATCCAAGACGGACAAAAGCCTGAATTAGGAGAACTGGAGAAGTTCAGCCACTACCAGTATATTCCATTAGATGAACTTGGACAATACAAACTATCCTTTAATATGCAGAACCTGCTCCGGATGATTCAAGAGAAGAAAATCACCTTCGACTGAAAAAATGAGTGTAAGATAGATTTAAATCTCGAACAATCTTTCTCTTTCAAAGCCCTCGGGCAATTCTGCAAATACGTAGTCATCTAAGAGAGCATTCTCATTCCGCCGAAGCGGGGCTTGCGCTGCCAAGACCAGCAATCCCTGCTCACAAGTGATACCTTCTAAGCCTTGATCGACTTTCTTACCCGCTTCCACCGTCTGGCAATAAATGCGCGTATTCGGAGTACCTAACGAAGGAAAGCCAAAAAGATCCACACCTAAAAAGTGCCGATCCTGATCTCTATTTCCGTAAACCATCGCAAATGTAGCTTGTACATCACCTTTTCCTAAAGGGGTTTCCTGTTTCATAGCTACTGCGTATTCTACTGCTTTTCTCACATCTGCTTGAGTTACACTCTTGGGAACTTGCCCAACCGAATCACAGACATACAAACGCAATCCCTTATCTCTGAACACTCCTTTAGCTACTATTTGCTCAGGCATCATGCTGGTTAGGGGTGGCAAATAATCTACATCTAAATCTGGATGGGAGTATATTTGGTCCGGCTGGCCGCCAAAACATCTTCTGAGACGAGCAAACTTAGCTGCTTCTAAAAGCTCTACCTCACACATACCGCCCCTCTCAGCCACATTCACTGAACCATCATCTTCGAAGATTCTACGATTCTGAATCATCGGGTTCCCTTCCAAGGTTCTCCAGGTTAAAATATCCAATGAACCCACTCCATCCGGCCTTCTCCAGGGAAAAGCCAAGACAGCACCCACCATTCTGCCTTCTTCTGCAGCTACGCTAAGATCTCTATCAAAACGATATGTATTTGCACTTCGATTCACAAACCCATAAACAGCATCAAAAACACTGCGCAGCATCCTTTCTCCAGCCTCTGGATTCCAAGAACGAAACGTGATGATATACGTGAGAGGATCTATCGGGAGCTGAACCTTCCAGGCGATTTGATTCGGATCTACTTGAGCAGGCATATCTAAAGGGATGAACCGACCTTTTTAAACCTTGAGACTAAAAACATAAATACTCCCTTTCTGTTCTACTTCACATGCCTGAAGTCAGCATTATTACCCTAGGAGGAGAGGCTGGAGCTGGAAAGAGCACCGTCGCCTTGATGCTCGCCCTGAAAACAGGCTTTACCCGGGTTGACGCGGGCAGCATCCAACGAGAACGATGCAAAGACCCCAAATACAACCCCAAGAAACTAGACTTGCAAGCCTTCATGGCCCAACTCACCCCTGCACAAGACCAAGAGGTCGAAGATGAAATGAAAGAGGTGGCACGGAAGAAAGACCGCTTGATCATGGAAGGAAGAATGTCCTTCTTCTGGGTCCCCCACGGAAAACCCACCCTAAAAGTATTCCTTTCTGTGAAACCTGAAATTGGAGCTAGGCGGATCTATGAACAGAAAAAACAAAGTGGTGTACGCAGCGAAGAAAAGACTTGCTCTACTGCAGAA
The DNA here is from genome assembly GCA_964404345.1 of uncultured Methanosarcinales archaeon. Lineage (GTDB taxonomy): Archaea > Nanobdellota > Nanobdellia > Woesearchaeales > SM23-78 > JBBSWA01. The sequence goes on along the minus strand of CAYOJS010000077.1, from coordinate 2,625 downwards.
GAAGTCATGAAAGACATTGAAAAACGAAAAGAATCGGAGATCAGGCAATACACTAAAATCTATGGCCTTGACCCTTACGATCAAAAATACTATGACTTAGTCATTGACACAAGCGATCAGAAACCGGAAGAAGTTGTACAACAAATCCTGGAAACGGCACAATTGAACACGGGAGCCCATGACTTTGCAGGGATTTAACTTTTACTGCCCTCAATCAATTTTTCCAGATGAGCATACACCAATTCTTGGTCCTTATCCCGATACTTAAGCTCTCGCACATTCCCTTTTTCTTTAGCCGGATTCCCATACACCAACGTGAACTCAGCAACATTCCTGGTAACAACACTACCCATTCCTACCAAGGCATACTGCCCAACTCTCACCCCTGGACCGAGCGTAGCCCTCATCCCGATTACACAGCCATCCTCTAGCACGACTGGCTGAAACACTTCTCTTCCCCTCTCACCATTAAGGAAACGAGTGTTTCTAGGGAAAAGATCGTTTGCAATCGAAACGCCTGGCATCAACCAAACTCCATTTCCGATTTGAGTATACTCAAAGACCGCAACCCCGCTATGCATCCTGACTTCATCACCGATCATTGTTTCAAAAGCGATCTCTGAACCGGCACCGACTGAAACATTTCTGCCGATTTGATTGCCATGGCGGATACGAGCAAAGTCACCTGTCTGCAAGCCCTCTCCAATTGTATTACCTGAATAAATCGTTGAACCTCTACGAATGGTTGCGCCAGAACCGATGATTGTCTCTAACTGATCTGAAGGCCTGGGAGGCTTTCCAAGAACCACATCCGACTCCAAACGACTGTTAACACCCAGAACTACACCTGAATGGACTGTGCAACGCTCTCCAATTATCACGCCTTCCTCTAAGGTTACGCCATCGTGAATGACCGTCCAAGGACCGATCTTGACACTGTCAGCTACACACGCTCCTGCACCGATGATTACAGAAGAATCGGGTTGACTGGGAAATAAAGGTTGATACTGAGTCATAGGCTACCGGAGTTGAAACTCCCATATAAACCTTAGCCCTAACCGGCTCTGTCCGGAATGGGTCGAATCTGTATACTGTTTCTTTATAGCTTAGAGGAGCGTCTTAATCGCTAGTATAGCTTTTTCTACGATTCCGGGCAGAGCCCCCTAACCTAAGCCTATATATACCCTTAAAAGCTCCCTTTCTTATGCGCATCGGCATTCTGTTCAGCGGAGGAAAAGACAGCACCTTTACTCTCTCTTATTACTTAGAGCAAGCCTGGGATGTGAAGTGCTTGATTAGTTTACTGCCTAAAAACACAGAAAGCTGGATGTTCCAAGCACCTGACTTGAAGATTACGCAGATGCAAGCCAAGGCTCTTAGATTGCCGTTGATTACCCAAGAAACCAACGGTGAAAAAGAAGAAGAACTCGACGACTTGAAAAAAGCGTTGCAACGAGCCAAGAAAGAGTATAAACTAGATGGTGTGGCAGTCGGAGCGCTTGCTTCGGACTATCAACACGAACGCGTCAATCGCGTTTGCCATGAACTCGATCTCAAATGCTATGCACCCTTGTGGCATAAGAACCAAGGCATGCTCCTAAAAGAACTGATTTTATCTGGGTTTGACATTCGCATGGTATCGATTGCTGCGGAAGGCCTTGACAAAAGTTGGTTGGGGAAGAGCCTTACCCTGGAAGACTACGAAAAACTCTTAGAACGCCACAAACAAATAAAAATCCATATTGGTGGCGAAGGCGGTGAATATGAAACACTGGTCTTTGACGGACCCCTCTTTAAGGAACGCATTGAGGTTATGAAGAGCCACCTTGAAATGGAAAATGGGTGCACTGGGAAATGGGTGGTGGAGAAAGCTGAACTACTAGGCAAAAAAAGATCACTTTCTTAATGCCAGAAATTCTTCTAGAGTCAGGATTTTTATGTTTTTATATCTTTGAAGCTTAAGAAGGTGATTATCTCTGCTGATAATGAAACCTGCTCTTCCGGTGACAGCCGCCTCTATGAACTTATCGTCATCAGGATCTTCTTTCACTACTTTTAACTTTTCTTCAGGTTGCACAAACAATGCCTTCTGAAGTAGCTTCATTATTGACTCCACGCGCTCCGGATTATAGGCTTTCTTATCTAAGATTTTACCACTTCTTACAATGCGATTGTATTCCTCAAAAATAGAATCAGAAAGGATAAGAACTATTTTCCCTTTATCAACCCATTCAAGAATACGATAAGATGCTCCTGTCCAGAATGTCCCTGAGAGAAGGACATTCGTATCCAATACAACACGAATCATACTCCTTTCCTACGCACTCGGTGCACCAGTTCCGGTACATCTTCCTCCTTAATCTTCTTCGCTGCTCGACGCAGCGGTCTCGTAACCTCATCCCATGAAAGATTCTCTACTCTTTTCATGAGTAAAGAATCTCCTGCCAAGAAAAAAAGCACCTTCTGCCCCTCTTTTAGATGCATTCTTTCCCTGATCTCGGCTGGAATGGCAACCTGCCCTCGAGCGCTTATCTTTCCAATTTCGACCATTTCTTCCATAATCTTGAAAGTAAGATTAATCTTATATTTAAAGTTTATGGATTTTGAGTCGCGGATCGTATCAAG
>CAYOJS010000076.1:5689-7671 GCA_964404345.1 uncultured Methanosarcinales archaeon | reverse complement strand
TCTGCTAGCGTCTGTCTCTTCAAACCCGCCCGAAACAGCCTGCCAAAATCCTCCTTTTTCAGGAATCCTTCGCAACAAGAGAAACTCATAATCCGCTCCTTTCTTTCGGAAGACAATACAAAACAGTTGAGCCGTGCGCATCCTATCAAAAGAAGAAGATCGTTTAATAAGCTTTTCCAGCCACTGGACATCTGCGCGCAACCTTTTTTAAAGGAAGGGTATTCCTGGTCTATCATGGACGAGAATTCCGCACTAGCCGTTTTTCAAGGAAAAAGTATCAGGAGAACTTGGCACAAAGGTGAATGGTGGTTCTCTATATTGGACATAGTTGAAGCGTTGACGGAGAGTCGAGATCCGAAGCAATATATCAAGAAAATGCGCCAAAGAGATCCAAGCTTGGATTCCAACTGGGGTACAATTTGTACCCTCCTTGAACGAATAGCTCAAGACGGGAAGAAAAGGGGATTAAATTGTGTCAATACAGAAGGGGCATTTAGAGTTATTCAATCCATTTCTTCTCCTAAAGCCGAACCTTTCAAGCTTGGGTTGGCCAAGGTCGGTTATGAGCGGGTCCAGGAGATAGAAAACCCGGAATTGGCCCAGGACAGAGCAAGAGAGTATTACGAACTGAAAGGCTATCCCAAAGATTGGATTGAGAAGCACTTAAGAGGGATTGCCATTCGACAGGAATTGACAAACGAGTGGGAAAAAAGAGGGGTGGGAGAACAACGAGAATATGCCATTCTCACAAATGAGATCTCTCATGCTACATTCGGAGTTCCTATTAAGAAGCACAAAGAGATAAAAAGGCTTGATCCTACGTTTAAGAACCAGAATCTAAGGGATCATATGACATTTAGAGCTTATTTTCTCGATGCTAGGAGAGCGGCTTACGACAGAAACCACGAGAAAGAAAGACAGTCAGGGTTTTAAGGAAAATCTAAATACAGCTAGAGAGGGAGGAGCAATGGCCGGAAGAGCTAGGAAGGACGCTGAAAAAACGTTAGGGATCAAGGTCGTTTCTACAGAAAACCACCTAGATCTGACAAACCGAAAAATTGAAAAAAAGAGCTTGAGAAAGGGTCTAAAATAAGATGAAACACTTAAGGGTTAACAAAATAGAAGAAGCTGATGACTTCTGGGCAGAAGGAGATTTCTCCGAAACGTTAGGTTCTATAGATATGGAAGAGAAGATGAAGACTTTCCATAAAAAGCACGATGAGGACGTGAACTATGACTGCAAGAAATGCAATAAGAAAATATCAGCCCATAATAGAGATTGGCATAATGGAATGTGTGATGATTGTTTTAATAGAGAGGTCTATCCAGAGGATCAAGCAGCTTACGAACAAAGACTCATTCAAGTTGGTGGCAAAAAGATTGATCCAATAGGCCTTTCCCAAGATGATTTTGAGAAAGAGCTAGGTCTCACATGGTACATTGAGGCAAAAATGGGCAAAGAGAACAAGGCGTATATGGATGTCTTTTTCGCATTCTTGGAAATGCACAAGCCGAAAGAAGTCCTTACATTTAGGCTTTATGATGGAGAAGTAACAGACACCGTAGATATGCCCTTAAAAGATATAAAAGAAAACCTTTATTTGTTATGTCAGAACCAAGGTTTTTTCGCAGACGATGATGATTGCGTCTCACAGGCTTTTACCGATAAGAAGACTTTTTACGCCAGCGTCCAAGAAGGAATGATCTTCTTTTCTGGCAACGATCCTGCTTCAGAAGCGATGAAAGAGGTGTTTAAAGAGGAAAAAGTGGACTTCCACTTGGAGGAAACAAAGGAATACTTAGACCTATAAAGCCATATCTTTTTATAACCCTTCTCTTTCGTTAAAGCATGGTTCGTGATTCGCGAGAAGCCTGGAAGACGTACAAGAACGTCTTTGACAATGCCTCCTTGTTGATTCTAGAAAAGCTCAAGTCCCAGCATAAGCTAGACGAGCTAAAGAGCCCCATCTCCATCGGAAAAG
>CAYOJS010000076.1:961-5679 GCA_964404345.1 uncultured Methanosarcinales archaeon | reverse complement strand
GTACGTAGGCAAATCATTTTTTTATGGGCTCAGCGTGAGTACCATAATCTTCTACGCGCCGCCGAAGTCATCCGTGTTCCAAAGCCATTAGCCCAAAAAAACAACATCATCCTAATGGAACAAATTGGCAAGGATGCGCCATCACCAAAATTAAAGGATGTCCTGCCCAAAAACATCGAGAAGTTCTTCAAGGAAGTCGTGAACAGCACAAAAAAGCTCTATCAATCAGGCCTAGTTCACGGCGATCTTTCCGAGTACAACATCTTAAATTACCGAGACAAGCCTGTTTTCATTGACTTCAGCCAAGGCACCCAAGTGGATAACCCGAATGCCCATGAATTGATCGTGCGCGACGTGAAGAATCTATGCCGATTTTTCGGAAAGTTCGTGAAAGTGGATCCAGAAGCCATTCTAAATGAAATAACAAAGAAATGATTATAGTCGTTCCATATCATACCTTTCATATTTGAAGAACTTGAGGTTTACAGCCGATTTCCACTCATCGATTATATCGCGAAACTGTTGTCGAATTTCTAAGCTAAGCTTGTCTAAATGGTCATAATCCCGGGCCATTAAAGGTAAAGTCAAATCATATTCACCAGACGCAGAAAAAACAGAGATGACATGTGGATGCTCGCATAAGTAAGCAACAAATTGGTCGTAGCGTTTTTTGTCGATGTCTTTCAGTTTAACTTTTACATCCACCGTGAGGGGGTAGCCTATTTTGCGGGGATTGACAAGGACCGTTGGATAAAACACCTCGGCTTGCTGCATGTGTTTAATTCGCTTATGGGTAGCATCAATGGAGAGCTGGATTTGCTTGGCTATTTCAGTTAAGGACATCCGTGAGTCTCGTTGGAGTAAATTCAGGATTTTTCGATCTTTTGTATCCAGCATAACTCTTAATATATCACGTTATTTATAAAGTTTTCTTAGAAATTAAGACATAACTAAAGATAAGAATAAGTATATAACCTAACTCTCCATTAGATGCCTCTCACAGAGTCAGAAACCGTAGAAATCGTTCAAGTCTTACAGAAAGTGCTTGCCAGTTATCAAATAAGCGAAAAGGAATTCATCTTAATGCACAGAGTCTTAGGCTTAACCCAGGATAAAAGTGTTACATGGGTGATTCCTAGAAATCCATTGAAACACCTAGCCGTTTTGCCAGGGTCAGAAAAAAAGGTAATTGAGTTCAAGGCCATCACAGTAAATACGTTAACGGAAAGCCAAATTACCCAGCTTTTCAAAAATAAAGATCTTCCAGAATTTGAAAGCGTAAAAGGTCAAGATACACCCCCGTACTTAGATCTAAAAAACACCTTGGCCGGGAAGCAGTATCTAAAAGCAAGGTTTACGACTCCAAATCTTATTTTTTTCATAACTTTTTTTCAAGAAGTAAAGCTTTCAGAAGTATACGAAGTCTCTCGCTGGGGGCGTAGATCCGATGTTTAATTTTCTTGGATCCTGCACAAAAGCTTTATATAGCTCTCTTAGGTATGGGAAGTCATGGCAAAGGATTTCGTCGTCACGCCTTGGGAAGTGAAGGGGGATATTGACTATGACAAGTTAATCCAGGAATTCGGCGTTAAGCCCATCGATGCCAAGCTCCGCAGTGAATTGGTCAAGCTGACCGGTGAAGATCATCCCTTTTTAAGAAGGAATATTTTCTTCGCACATACCTATCTAGACAAGATCTTGGAAGCGTTAAAGAAGGGGAAAAAAGTATGGTTATACACAGGCCGTGCCCCTTCCGGCCCAGTTCATATCGGCCATATGGTTCCTTGGATCTTCACGCAGTGGCTTCAGAAAAAGCTCGGTCTTAATCTATTATTCCAGATCCCAGACGAAGAAAAGCCGTTATTCAAGGAAAAGGTAACCTTTGAAGATGCCGAGCGTTGGACGATGGAAAACATCCTGGATATCATCGCAGCTGGTTTTGATCCGGAAAAAACAAAAATCATCATCGATACCAAGCACGCCTCGTTGATGTATAAAATCGCTTGTCAGGTAGCGAGTAAAACAACAGCCAGCACCGTAAAGGCCTTGTTTGGCTTGAAGGATTCAGATAACATCGGAAAATACTTCTACAGCTGCATGCAGAGCGTTCCTGCCTTTTTGCCGACAGAGTTTGAAGGCAAGGAAACCCTTGTCCTGATTCCGTGTGCCATCGACCAGGATGTGCACTTTCGTCTAACAAGAGATGTGGCAGAAAAAATGGGCTATCCCAAGCCTTCCACGATCTTAGGAAGGTTCCTTCCCGCTTTAGAGGGTAATTCTAAATTGAGCAGTTCAGGGGAAACCATGATTACTATGGTGGACACTCCAAAAGAAGTAAAAAAGAAGGTCATGCGCTACGCCTTCTCCGGCGGAAGGGATTCTGTAGAGGAACATAGAAAATTAGGCGGAAACCCGGATGTGGACGTCTCATACCAATACCTAACTTTTTTCGAGGAGGACGATACAAGGCTCAAACAGATCTACACCAATTACAAATCAGGCAAGCTACTAACAGGCGAATTGAAGCAGATTTTGGTAGACAAGCTAAACACCTTCTTGGCCGAGCATCAAAGAAAAAGAAAAGAAGCAAGACATCTTCTAAATAAGTTCATTGTGAACTATGATTCACTTCAACTTCGCGAGTAATTTATTATAGAATTTCTCCATAGCGTCTTCATTCATTCCAGGCAATATGTCTGCCATATGTTCGTCGTGTTTGACAATAAACTTCCTCATCTCATCTTGTTTCTTTTTCATCCATTTATCGTTAGCAACCATTTGGGTTTTTACTTCTTTGAGTTCTTTTTGTAGTTTGGCTATTTCCTTGGTCGCTTCGTCTTTCATTCGCCTGTGTTCTTCTTTCCATTCGTCTTCCTTGGCTGAGATGGATTCTTTTTCATCATCCAATTCTTTCTTGGTTTGGTCCAGTTCCCCAGCGACCTCATCAGCATGTCTTTTTTCTCTTTCATATTCTTCCCGATATCTGCGAATCTCCTCATCCGCGCTTTTCTTGCGGTGCAGGAGCATGGTGAGTTCTTCTTGGAGTTTCTTGTTCTTCTTTTCTAATTCAGCAGAAGTGTTGGTTGTCTCATGATGCGTTGAACGCAGATGCCCATGCTGCTGTTTGAGGTTGGAGTAAAGCTTGACAAGAATCACAATGACAACAATAAGGAGGAGGGCAACACCCACGACTATGACAGTCGGAACTTGAAGGGTATAATCCATAAGGGCCATAGAACGGTGGGAGAAATACAGACTTATAAAGATTCGGGTTTTTCTAATAAGGGACCTCAATTTTAGGGTAATATCCTCCTTATTAGGATACAAGGATGGGAACTATCTTTGTCTATTATTCGCATCCTTGATTATTCTTGTTTTTTCTTCTTGGTAAAGCCAGCTTCAGCGAGCTTGGTTTTGCAGTCTTCAATCTGAAGGTCTTTTTCTTCAATGACTTCTTCCAGCCCTTTGTCGTCAAGAATAAGCTGAATACCCGTCAAAAATTCAGTCTCGGTGATGATGCCTTTGCGGTAGTCTTCGTCGAGCAAGGCCACTTCATGGTAAATACGGGCTTTTTCTCGTTCCAATTCCAGAATGGTGTTTTTCAGGAATCGCCTGAACTCAGGTTCATCGGGAGAGGGAGCAGCAATTTTTTCATTAATGGACTCGATCTGTGGTTGCTGGTCTTCAAAGTTAATGGAGGGATAAGTGACCTGGATTGTTTCTTCGTCTTCATCAACAAAATCAGTGGGGTGGATGTGTTGGGGGTGCAACTGTTCTATTAATTCTTCCGGTTCTTCTTCCGGTTTGGAAGAAAAGAGAAAGATCAAGAAAACAAGGAGGAGTAAAACAACAATCCCTAAGAGCAAGGCTTGAAACGGGTCTTTGAGGAACTTAAGAGAGGTTAAGTTCTGAATGGGGTCTCCTGGATTCAAGGCAGCGAGGCTGACAAGGACTCCTCCTAGGATAAGAAGGACCAGAAAGGTAATTCCAACAACTTTAAGGAAACTCATGCTTGCACCGCGTGACATTTTTGAAGGAGATGGTCTATTTTTAAAACATAATGTTCCAGGGGTTTGTTTTTGAGCAAAGCAGCCATCTGAGTCTTGTATTCATCGTAAGGCATATGCCCTTGATGATACGCATAATCTAAATTAGAAAGGGCACCATATAGTTCTGCTTTAAGCCTCTCAAGCGTGCCTATTTTCTCAGCGACTTGCATTCTTATTTTTTGAAGGTCTGTTTTCTTAGAAGAAACAGCCTTTTCAAGGAGCAATCGGGTGCCATCTAACTCTTGTAAGAGGAGTGTAATGGAAAGGGATTCAGTGGGGGTCATAAGTAAAAAAGCTAGCGGTGCCGCTCGTGAAAGGAGAGGGAACGAAGGTGTTCTTCTTCAGCATCAGCGCGAGCCATGCTAACCATGGAGGAAATGAACATAATGACAAAGAACAGGCAAAGGGTAAAGGCCCATGTGGGGCTTCGATGGAGTAAGTAAATCGTGGAAAACAGGAATCCGAGAATGCTAACGGCCATAAAGGCGCTGTTTAATGGATAGGCTTGGAAACTCACATACTCACCTCTTTTTGTAAAAAGAGGAGCCAGGAACATTCATTCCTGAGAACCTCTTGAATAATCTTTTTAGTTGTTCGCGTTTTATATAGTTTTCTTTATTTGGCTCTTTTAATTCTGCCATCTGGTTTTTATTTTTGTCCAAAATAATT
>CAYOJS010000076.1:0-951 GCA_964404345.1 uncultured Methanosarcinales archaeon | reverse complement strand
GGGGGTGTGGCGCAGGGTATTGTAGGTTTTCTGGATTTGGGTCATCGTCTGACGGAGAGGTTGTCGGCTGTTGCGGGTCCAGTACTTGTGGGCCCATAGAAGTTGGTTGTACAGGTTGAGTTTGTAATAAAGTTGTTGGGCTTGTTGGTGAACCCGCTCAGAGTCCATACTCGTCGTTTTTTCCAATTGGTGGGTGTCTAAGAGGTGAAGGACATATTTATATTTGGTGAGGCTTTCTTGAAAGTGCTGCGTATCGATTTCATGATGGGCCTGACGAAGGAGGTTTTGCACCATATGTGCTGATAGAGTCGGTAAACCTGGTTGGCTACGCGCCGCTTGATAGGGGGGCAAGGTATGGTAGGCTTTTTCAACGCGGCCTCGCTTTTTTCCAACTGCATAGACCAAGAGAGTCGTGATGCAAATAAGTCCAAAGATGTAAAAAAAACCATTGGAAGAAGAGGTGCTCTCAACCGAGTGACCTGTAATGAGATTTTGTATGTGTTGCGGGGCATGAAGTTGAAGGCTCGTCGCTTCATAGACTTGGCCTTGAAGATTGGCGCAACCGATGTAGAGCGTGGTCGTGTCCCGAATAACGACGCGTTGTTCATGTTCCAAGTCACCGGTTTGTTCAAAGGTTTGGGTCATTTTAGAATAATCCTTGAATAAAAGGTCATATTTACAGATGGCCACTTCCGCTGTTTGGACTTGAATTCTTGCAAGAGAAGAAGTAGGCGAGTCAAATGAGGCGCGAACTTGGACTTCCGGTTCAGCCAATGCCACGTGGACCGTGACTAATAGCAAAGCTACGGTAAGGACTGCAAAGAACATCTTGGGGAATAAGTTGTTGCTCACCATCTTTTTCATCAATATACACAATTGTATACTCAAATACATTATTGTACCTTATCCTTTATATAGTTTTCTATTTTTTATGGAAAGTGTTCAATTTCA
>CAYOJS010000075.1:2845-7752 GCA_964404345.1 uncultured Methanosarcinales archaeon | reverse complement strand
CACCGGTGTTGAGCGAAGCGATCACCGGTGGTGGGCGGCCGCGTTGACAAAGGCTATCGCCAAACCCAAAACAGAGGCAAGATACAACGCTACCTCTGCCGATCTTGTGACAAGAGCTTTACACCAGACGAAGGCTTTTGGAGAATGAGAAACCACGAAGCCAAGATTACCAAAGCAGTAGACCTCTATTTTAGCAACCTCTCTTCTAGGAAGGTTAGGAACAACTTTAAACGACATGAGGACGTTAAAGTCAGCCACGTATCAGTCTTGGATTGGTGTCGTAAGTACACGCTCAAAGTCCAGCGATTCGTCGATAAACTAACACCTACCCTTTCAGGTCATTGTTATGCTGACGACACAGAAATCGACAGGCAAGGACAAAAAGACCATTTCTGGGCTTGCGTAGACTGGGGAACAAGATACATCAACGCCATCCACTACAGCGTCATAAGTGGCTACAAAGAAGCCGCCACCTTCCTCAGCAAGACTAAGAAGCAATTGCCAAAATACATTCAGACCGACGCAGCAATGTTTTATCCCAAAGCCTTCCGAAAAGCTTTCTATGATAACAAGCTACACGGCTTAAAAGTAGAGCATAAGACGGTCAACTTTTACAAGGACAAAAAGCACAACGTCCGAATAGAAACTGTGTTTATGAAGATCAAAGACAGAGTAGACGACTTCCGAGGACTAAAAGCACTATGGTCAGCCCCAATACTCCTCGCCGGAATCGTCCTACAACACAACTGGATCGAAGAACACACCACCACAAAAAAACTACCAAGCGAGCTTGCTGAATTGAAGTTAAATACTGGAATGAATCGGTGGCTAGGACTCATTAAACTATCGACGAGAAATGCGTCGACATATTTATAAACCAATAGATCATCTCCTTCTACGAGGAGGGGGTGAATGGTGAAGATTTACCTCTTCTCCAACTCACTTCTAAAAATACATTTATGCTCAGAGAAAATAAGAAAAATAAAAGGGCAAAGAGAGCCCTTAGTGCAAACTGCTATAACAGCTTGCCGAATGTAAAGCTTTGAGATTATAGGCGTTTCAACCTATAAAACTACAATTGCAGTAGTTAGTAAGTTGTTCTCCTATAAATATTTTTTCCTTAGCTTTAGCTCTCTTCACGCTTGCTCTGAGGGGGTCTTTTCTTGAAAGTCTTGGGGTTTTTGCATTTTCATTCACCTTATTTATTTATGAGTATATTATTAGCTAAGTAGTTATTATTTATATACTTTTCGCTACTAAAGGATATATTAGTAAGTAATATAGTAAGATTTATATATAAGCTAATCCTGGCTTGTTTTATGGGTAGAATCAAAATCCTCGTCGATGGTTACAAATGTGAACGGTGCCAGCACCAATGGATACCTCGTCCAGGAGCAACCGAAACCCCCACAGTTTGCCCTTCCTGCAAAAGCCCCTATTGGAACAAACCCAAAAAGGACAAATAACTTTATATATGGCTTTACATTCCATAGCACTAGCTGACATTAATGAATAGAGCCAACGCCTGGATTCGAACCAGGGTCGGTGGATAGGTTGACTTGGCACTCCCGTTGCGCGGAAGGGGTAAGTCCACCATGCTATCCACTACACCACGTGGGCATGAACATCATTCTTCCAACATCTCAAGGCAATTCTTTAATAGACGAGCCGTTGCTAATCTTCCGTTAGCTTTCTTATAACCATTAATGTAATCCATCAATGTTTGAGCGTCTATCTTTGATTGTACAACAGTTTTTACATTTTGATCTAAAGGACTTACAGACTTATTCTTCACAGCCTTACGATGCTTATTTTTTTTCTCGATAATCTGTTTAGCCTGTTCTTCTCCTGCTTCTGTCAAAGCATAAGTTCCCCTATCAACCCGCTTACCAAGCCCTTTTTCTATGAGTCGCATCACATACGCACCAACAGATGATCGTCCTATCCCTGTGGCTTTAGATATGTCTATCGTCCTAGAAGGATTGTCTAATAAGTTTTCAATGACTTGTTCGAACTGGGTAACCTTAGCCATAAATCTTGAGAAAGCGTTCCATTTTATAAATGTTATGTATTGTATTGTATCGTTCTTTCCGAAAAATCACAAAGACTCCATTCCACCGTTAATCGCTCCTTTACCAGCCAACGTTTGCCCTCTTAGAAAAACAAAAACCAACCATATTGCACCATTCAAGATACCAACCGCTTACGCACCACAACCCGAGATTTAATGAAACTCGTCTACGCAGCAATAACGGCGTACACTGCTTACAAAGTAGTGCCTGTATTGCTCGCAGCCATCGCCCTAATGGCGAAAGGATAACCTCTCTAAGAGGTTAATCTTCAAAATCACCGAGAATAAACACTTCTTCCCTTTCTTTTTCTTCTTCCCCCCATACCCCTCATACTTAACAGCTCATGTTTAGAGGAGTCAATTGAACGCGCAGCTAATGAGAGTTATTTTTATGGTGCTCATGCAGGTATTTATTGGCTTCAAACAAGTGGTCAAAGCTGCTTCCCGCATCAATCCAGTAGCCGTCAAAGTGGGCAAAGTCCAGGTCGTCGTGTTCGTGATACATATTCATGAGGTCGGGGATTTCCAGTTCTCCGCGTGCAGAGGGTTTGAGTTTGGGGATGTAGTTCCAGGCTTTGGGGTCGAGCATGTAGAGGCCGATCATGATGGTGTCGCTCTTGGGTTGTTTGGGTTTTTCTTCCATGGAAACAATTCGATTGTTTTTAACTTCCACCACGCCAAAATGTTCGGGGTTGGGTACTTTTTTGAGGAAGATCTTGGCGCCTTTCTTGCTTTTTTCAAAGGCCTTCACTTCGTGTTGAATGTCACCAATGGTGACATTGTCTCCTAATACAACCATGAATTTTTCATTGCCGATGAAGTGCTCGGCCAGGTGAATCGCAACCGGAATGCCTCCAGCTCCATCTTGGACAACGTAGTTGAACGTCACGCCCAAGTCTTTTCCGCTACCTAATAGTTTCATAAAGTCTCCAATGTGTTCTCCGCCGGAGACAATGACAATTTCCTTAATGCCACTGCGGATGAGCAATTCAATGGGGTAGGAAATCATGGGTTTGTTGTAGATGGGGAGAAGGTGTTTGTTGGTGATTTTTGTGAGTGGAAAAAGCCTCGTGCCAAATCCTCCTGCGAGAACAACGCCTTTCATGGGGTGTGGTGAATGGGGTAGTTTTTTAAAGTTATTCACTTCCTCTAGCACCATGAGGCTTTTGGTGACAGGGGGTGCGGGGTTTATTGGTTCGAACTTCATCCATCACGTCTTAGAAAACCATAAGGATTGGTCGATCGTAAACCTGGACAAGTTAACCTATGCGGGTAATCTGGATAACTTGGCAAGGGTCATGAACCATCCCAAGCATACGTTTGTGAAAGGGGATATTTTAGATAAAGCCTTAGTTGAAGACTTGATGAAAGAAGTTGATGCAGTTGTACATTTCGCAGCCGAGTCGCACGTGGACCGTTCGATTGAGGGCGCTGAGGTGTTTGTGAAAACAAATGTCTTGGGCACTTTTGTATTGCTGGAAGCAGCTCGGCGCGCCCATGTTCGTTTTCATCATGTTTCGACCGACGAAGTGTTCGGCAGCTTGGGAGAAACAGGTTTTTTCAGTGAATCCTCACCGTATGATCCTCGTTCTCCGTATTCCGCAAGCAAGGCGGCTTCAGATCACTTGGTGCGTTCATACGCAAATACCTATCATCTGCCCGTAACCATTTCTAATTGTGGGAATAATTTTGGTCCGTACCAGTTTCCCGAGAAGGTCATTCCCTTGTTCGTTACGAACTTGATGGAAGGGAAAAAGGTGCCTGTCTATGGGGAAGGGAAAAACAAACGGGATTGGATTTTTGTGACAGATCATTGCCGGGCCATTGTGGCGATCTTAGAAAAAGGAAAGCTAGGTGAAACCTATTGTGTGGGGGGTGTTGCCAACATCAGCAACTTGGATCTCACTCGGCAGCTCTTGACCTTGTTTGGAAAAGGGGACGAAGCCATAGAGTTTGTGGAGGATCGGAAGGGGCATGATTTCAGGTATGCCATTGATGATGTTAAACTTCGCAAGGAGTTGGGGTGGAAGCCTCTCGTTTCATTCGAAGAAGGTTTAAATCAAACAGTAGAATGGTATAAGAAGAATGAGTTTTGGTGGAGAAAGCTGAAGGGGTGTAAGTCATGAAGCCGTGCTTGGCCTTAACAGGCGCTTCTGGGTTTTTAGGCCGTCACTTGGCTCGTGTCTTAAGTTCAGAGTTTCGTGTTCGGGCCATCAGCACGCATCCGATGCATTTCTCTGGTGTGAGTGAAGTTCGTGTAGGTAACATCAAAGATCCTGTTTTTCTCCAGTCGGCGTTGAAGGGGTGCAATACGCTTGTCCATTGTGCGGCCATAACTCAAACCCAGGATCCAGACTTGGTGGAGGTGAACGTGAATTACACGCATCGCTTGGTGGTGGCCGCAAAAAAAAACAAGGTAAAGCAGTTTGTTTACGTCAGCACAGAAAATGTCACGTACAAGCGTAAAGATCCGTATACAAAGTCAAAGGAAGAGGCAGAAAAGATTGTTTTGCAATTTTTCCCAAATGCATTGATCTTGCGTCCTTCCTTGATTTTCGGTAGGGAAGACAAGCGCTACTTGGCTGTTTTTGTGAAGGCCATTCAAAAGTTTCCCATCGTCCCGGTTTTTCCAGAGAGCGTCTGCACCTTGCAGCCGATTCACGTGGAAGATGTTGCACACCTAACATTGCAAGGGTTGAAATTAAAGAAGCAGGGGATCTATAGTTTGGTGGGTTGTGAGCCGTGTAGTTTTGCCGAGATAGGTAGAATATTGGAGAAGTGCATGGGAAAAAGTCGCTTCTTTCTTCCCATTCCAGATTTCATGGTGAAGCTGGCC
>CAYOJS010000075.1:0-2835 GCA_964404345.1 uncultured Methanosarcinales archaeon | reverse complement strand
GTCTGGGTTCTATTAAGATGCGGCGGTTGAGTTTCATGTTGCAAAACGCCTTTGTCTTGCGCAGCGCGAATGTAAAGAAGTTGGAGGCTTCGTTTCATTACAAATTGCCTCGGTTTGAGGAGCGCCTGAAGGACATAGTTTTATAAATAAAATGACAAGAGAGATAGCTATGAAAAGCGTCGACATTGCCTTTCCAGTATACAGAGGAAATCTAGAAGAGATTGAGCCTTCCATTCGTAAGGTAAGTGCGTTCTGTGAGAAGCACTTGAAGGGGTACAATTGGCATTTAGTGTTAGGCATCAATGGGTGGAGTGCAGAAAAAGTCCTTACGCTGGCAAAAAATCTAGAAAGCAAGTACAAGCGCTTGAGTCATTGCTATACGGAAACGCCAGGGAAAGGAGCGGGTCTCAAGAAAGCTTGGGAAAGTAGCAAGGCGGATCTCGTTGGCTACATGGACATTGATCTATCCGTAGATATGAAAGACTTGCCGGCATTGTTGAAAGGCGCTGAAACGCACGACATCTGTGTGGGTTCTCGATACCATAAAGGAGCGAATGTGCACCGGGGTTTCTTGCGTCGGTTTGTGTCTTGGTTTTATCATCACATCATCCAGCAGTTTTTCTTAGGAACAAGATGTGAAGACTTGCATTGTGGTTTTAAGGTGTTCCAAAGAAACATCGCTCAAAAACTCTTGCCGCACGTGCAAGACCCGGGCTGGTATTTTGACAGCGAACTGATGAGTCTAGCTGAGCGTCTGGAGTACAGCATCAAGACCATTCCAGTCATCTGGAACGAAGGCCAAGTTTCCGGTCTTAGCTTGCGCCGAGTCATCCCAGCCTTCTTGTTGAAAACCATCGAATTGAAGATGCGTCCGTTGCCCGAGCACCTGAGAAAGAAGTGAAGCAATTCTCTGACATCAATTCCGAACGGCTTGAGGGCGAAGTCCATTTCATGCCGTTCGCTCTGACTAAACCCCCTTCGTCATTGAAGTTGGCAGTACTGCATCAGAGAAAGAGATATATAGGCGATGAATTGACATACTTGGGTGGATCACGTTGCCATCATGAAAAAATCGTGGAAATTGCTACCTAAAATTCTAAGTGGTGAGAAAACCATTGAATCCAGGTGGTACATGAATAAGAGTGCACCCTGGGACAACATCCAGCCAGGCGAAACCGTATATTTCAAGAACAGCAGCGAACCTGTAACAATTCAAGCCATGGTTTCGAAGGTGTTGCAGTTCCAAGACTTAACACCATTGAAAGTAAAACAGATCTTGGAAGAGTATGGCGGCAAGGATGGGATTGGTGTTACAGACCTGGAAAAGACCTATCAATTATTCAAGCACAAAAAGTATTGCTTGCTCATCTTCTTAAAGAATCCAGAGCCGATCAAGCCATTCGATATCAACAAGAAAGGCTTTGGTATTATGGCAGCCTGGCTCTGCATCGACGACATAAATAAAATAAAGTCCTAACCCTCTTGGGACGAAATCACTTGCGAGTGCTAACAAGAGAGAAAACTATAAATAGGATGAGCATTCTTCAGCGAGTTAAGATGGGGGAAACCGTTGTGCTTGGCTCTGGAGGAAGGGAGTACGCCTTGTTGTGGCGTCTGAGCCAGAGCCCTCATGTTTCTCGTCTTCTTGGGATTCCTGGCAACGGAGGTACGACTGCGTTTGCGACAAACATTCCAATCGACCCAGCAGATCCGAAGAATTTTAGAAAAATTGCAGGGTTGTTTGCATACGAAAATGTAGGTTTAGCCATTATAGGGTCAGAAGACCCACTGGATCGAGGTTTGGTGGATGTGTTGCATGCCAATGGCTATTGGAATGTAGTGGGCCCCACAGCGAGTGCAGCAGCGTTGGAGTCAGACAAGCTTTTCTCGTACGAGTTGATGAAGAGGTTAGGAATCCCTCAAGCGAATTCAGTCCACTGTAAAACGTATGCGGAAGCCCAAGGAGCAATAGAAGAACTAGCTACGCGAGAGGGAGTTGTTCTAAAAGCAAGGGGTCTTAAGCAGGGAAAGGGAGTTAGCGTCTTCAACTCCAAAGAGGAGGCATTGGGTGGCTTGAAGCAGTTTATGACAGATCAAGGTTCAGAATTATTAGTAGCAGAGCGCCTAATTGGTGAGGAATGTACTGTGAAGGCATTGGTAAGGACCATTGGTGCGGGTGGACCTCATGTGCATCCGATGGGAATTGCTGTGCAAGATCATAAACTTTTATTAGATGGAGATCAGGGTCCAAACACGGGTGGAATGGGGGTGTATGCTCCTGTTTCTTGGGTTTCACAAGAGGATATTCGTATGATAACAGATAAAATTTTGAACCCAGTCGTGGATTGGATGCGGGCAAACGGTAGGATTTTTAACGGAATTTTATACGCGGGCATGATTCATACAAGAGAAGGGTATAAAGTGTTGGAGTTTAACGTGCGGGGAGGAGATCCAGAAACACAACTTTTGATGACGCTTTTGGAGAGCGATCCTTTCGAGGCCTTTTCCAGTGTGGTAAGGGGTGGCAAAATAGACCTTCGCTTCAAGCCAGGCGCTGCATGTGGGGTGGTGCTCGCCTCGCAAGGATATCTGGGGAAATATAAGAAAGACATTCCAATTTATGGTATAGGAGAAGCCAATCAAATTCCAGGTGCTCATGTCTTCCATGCGGGTACAGCATTGCAGCCTTGGGGTGAGGCAACTCGGTTGGTAACAAATGGAGGTAGGGCGTTGTTAGCGCGGGGTTATTCGGATGAAGGTTTAGCTGAAGCCATAAAAATATCGTATCAAGCCGTAGATCTTATTGCTGAAAAAACAGGTGAAGGTGTGTTCCAT
>CAYOJS010000074.1:0-7810 GCA_964404345.1 uncultured Methanosarcinales archaeon | reverse complement strand
CATCGACATGGCCGTACTCGTACCCCAAGACGCGGATGCAGACCCATCAACCGGCGACAACCTAACCATCACCATCACAGGAAGCGACGCCGACACCAACCCAGAAGCATGAACCGCCTTTTTTTAGTGAAAGTAATCGTCATATGTGCCTTATTAGTCTTCGGCATGAGTTCCTTTTTTTATAGTTACAGTGTTATCCAAAATGTAGAAAAAATAAATACAGAAATAATCATTCAAAGGGGAGCCTTTGGGTTAAATGCAGACACCAATGCGCTTAAGTTCGGCTCACTAAGCCCTGGAAATGCAGCAACCAGATCCATACGAGTTTATTCAAATCAATCTTCTTGGGTGGCTATTCAGTCAAAAGGAGAGGCGGCACAATGGCTTTGGGTGTCCAACGAAAGCTTTATGATCAATAAGGATAAGGAGGAAGAGATCCAATTCAAGATGCAACCTCCTCCTGAAGCGCCTGAAGGGAATTATTCAGGCGAAGTGGTTATTATTTTTAAAGCGCCTTGGATAAAACGTTTGGAAACGTTTAAATAGTCTATCAATTGAGAAAAAGAGAGATGCGAGACTGGGTTACCTATGGTGTTCTTCTTATCTTTTTCTTTTCATTAGCTCATACCAGCTATGTCTTATTTAAAGTAGATCAACTGGCTGAAAAAGCTCGTCTAACGGGAAAAGCGAGTGGCACACAAGGAACAACCGCAGTCTGCGTCAACCATCCACCCGAACTGGGCATTCCCTGCGCTTCCCAAGGTAGAGACAATACAACGTATATCTGTACGCTAAACGGATCGGATGCCGACAATGCTTCTCAGGGTTTAACGTTCGGAGCGCTCTTCCTAAACACAGCGCTCTTCACGATTAACGCAAGTACGGGTTTGATTAATTTCACCCCAAATACTTCACAGGTTGGGAATCATACCATCAACTTTAGCTTAATGGATAATTCAAGCTGCCCCAATAATCAAGTATTTGAGCTATTCAACTTAAGCATCAATGTGACAGGAAATCGCCCTCCCCGATTGATAAGATCTCTTCCGAACGTAACATTGGATGAAGGAGAAATTATAAGTGCGTTTTTCTTAACAAATTATTTCACAGATCCCGATGGTGATCCGATGACTTTTAATGTTTCATCGCAATCCCTCTTCCAGATCACGATCCAAAGTACAGGGGAAGTGATCATTAATGCCACGACGTGCGGGCAAACAGCTGAAGTCATCTTCGCCGCTATAGATCCATACAATGCAAGCGGGGACAGCAATGTCGTGAGCATTACCTGTATAAGTCCCTCACAGCCCTCTTCCAGCTCAAGTGCGAGTTCAAGTTCGGGGGGGCGGAACAAGTGTCTCCCTAAATTCACCTGCTTTGACTACACCGATTGTTCTCCTAAAGGGGTAAGGACCAAGCGCTGCGTGGATGAAAATGGATGTAAGAACGATGAATTTATTACAGTAGTATGTAAAGCTCCTGAAGTAGAAAAGTGTATAGAGTCTTGGAGTTGCACGAATTGGGGGGATTGCCTGCTAAGCGGTGAACAATACAGAACATGCAACGATGCAAATGGGTGTAAAACTTCGTTAAATCGCCCGGTAGAGAAGCAACATTGTAATTTCTTACCAAGCTGTTTTGATGGTTTAAAGGACGGAGATGAAACAGGAATCGATTGCGGAGGAAGTTGCAAGGACTGCCTTAATCTAGAAACTCCAGGTTTCATCCAAGAAGATCTAAAGCCTGTTACCTACATCTTACTTGTATTAACACTGCTTGGCTTTGGGCTTTTGATGGCAAACAAGTATTATCACAAGCAGCTTCATCACTTATTGGTAAAGAGTGGCTGGTACCTAAGTGGACGATATGACAAAGCCATTCTTTTAAGTGAAAAGGCAAAGAGGCATTTATTGGGGGAATTAGATAAATTAATGACAGAGACAGGTAAAAGAACAAGAGAAGACCCTTTCGAAAAAGTGGGAGAATTGGTCGAGAACTATTTCCGAGAGAGTAAAGTAGTCCCTCGAACCAGTCCACATTATAAGCAATCCAAAGTGAAGAAAGCACTGCCTGGGCCTTTGGAGGCAGCCTTAGACTTATTTTATGGCCACAGCAAGCACCTGAATCGCAAGGAATGGCCAGATAGGGACGTATTGCGTTTCGTGGTAGAAGAGTTTAGAGCCATCATCAACTTAACTTCGAGTTCAGAGGTGAAAGTGCCGTACGATGTAAAGGAGATAAAAATTGACGAATTTACGCATCCGGCCGAGAAGGTTCGATTGAAAATGATCAATACTTGGATTGCCCTGCAATTCAACGAAGTAGACCTTGCACAGGAGCGATATGAGGACTTGATCGAGGGGTATGAATCCTTGGATAATCGTTCAAAGCTGAACTTATATTCGGACGTGTATCGTCTGTATCAAGAGATCAAGTACGCTAACAGCGTACTAGATTTAGAAGTATAGCAAAGGAAACCTATTACTCATTTATTTGTTTCCTTTGCTATATGCAGGGAAGCCAACTAAACTGCTCAATTATTGGCTTCCCTGACAATATAAGCCGTATAACCTGTTAAAACATGGTTTTCAGCCATTGCGAAAGGCTTATAAATAAGTTAGTTTATATAGTAAACTTATGTTACTTAATTAAGTTACTCCCATGGTAAACGTAAATATCCCTATTGCAGATGAACTGCATAAGCAGTTGAAAATTCAGGCAGTTAAAAAAGGAAAGACCCTGAAAAGTCATTTTCTAGAAATCTTAGAAGAGGCTGTGAAGCATGGTTAATTTGAATATTCTTATCCCAGATGAAATCCACCATAAACTCAAGTTGAAAGCTGTTAAAGAAAACAAAACCCTCAAAGAGCTCATCATTGAAGTGCTAGAACAGGCGGTGAAGAATGAAAAAACATAAAGCCGTGCGACTCGACAAGCATCGATTACTGATTCACAAATACGAGGTAGATCTTCCTGTCGCATTGATTGCCTTCTTGACCAGTTTGGTCTTTGCTTACGCAATTAGTTTCCTTATCAGCCCTGGGATCACCCCCACCAACCCGTCCAAGTTAGACAACCTCGTTTGCAACTGGGAAGCCTCCAGCGATATGACTTCGCAAAACGTGAGTTGGTACAATGGGACCCTTTCTTTTAGAAACGATACCAATCAAACCCCTCCCTCCGTCATCCTCTCGAATAAGCTTTTACGGGGGGAAGTGTGGAACTGTACCGTGCGAATGGGAGACGACACCAGTTTAGTGGTAGAATCCGATCAGGTTACCATTGGAAATGCTCCCCCCATCAATGCAAGAGTGCTCAATGAAACAGGAGCAAACCTGGGTCTTAATTTCCAGATATTTGAAGACACGAGTAGAATACTCAACTTCACAGCGACCGATCCTGATGGAGACGGATTGATCTTTTCAGCGACCAACCTACCCAGTGGCAGCACCTTCAACACTACAACAGGGCAATTCAGATGGACAGTGACTCAATCAGAAACAGGGCAATACAACATCACGTTCATCGCGTTAGACAATCAATCTTCGCCCGGTTCAACAGCCATAAGCGTTAATCTAACTGTTATGGGAGTAAATGATAATCCTTATTTCAACCCAGCCTTGGCAAACAAAACAGCGACACAAAACAGTGTTTTCAGTTACACCATTACAGGGGCGGATGAAGAAAACAATGTTCCTTTGAACGTCACCATCGTGGGGGGACCGATTGACTTGACTTTAACGAATACAAGCAACACAGTATACAGCTTGTCTTTCACCAATGGAGGAAGACCTCAAAAGGTAGATGTGGGGAATTATACGCTCAATTTCACCATCAACGACACTCAAGGAGGGTTCAACACCAGTTCCATTCACTTAGAGGTAAGAGGAGTGAATACCGCCCCTATATTAAGCCTCATCGAAAATCAGACCGGAGCGCAAGACACCTTGTTCACACTTTTCGTAAATGCTTCCGATGTCGACAATGATACATTGAATTTCAGTACCCGCTCTGTCAATTGTGTGCTCGCCAATCCATGGATCATTCGAGACTTTAACTTGACTACAAATGCTTCCAATGTCAGTACCGCCTATGGAATCATCAACAATACGATGAACAATAGCAATGTGGTGTGCAAGCGCGTAAACGTAAGCGTCTCCGATGGCTCGGCCAATGCCTGGCAGCAAGTGCTCATCAACATCTCAAATGTAAACGACGCTCCAGTCATCTACGAACCAAGCTATTTCACGGGGAACACGTTCAACAACACTGCTTTCTCGTTCATTCGTGCTACAATCAATCAGACGTTGGTTTTCCAGGTGAACGCTACAGATATAGATCTATTGACTGAGGACGGTGACGCACTAAACTATTCAGATAACACCTCTCTATTTGATATCAACCAAACCGGAGTCATTAATTGGACTCCTGGAGATGCCGATAAAGGAAATAATACCATCAGTATCAATGTAACCGACCAAGCAGGGCTTAGCGTAAACCGAACCATGATCATTGAGGTGAGAAACAACAGCGTCCCCGCATTATACCCAATCGGAAATAAAATGTGTTCCGAAAATATACTATGCACGATCTATATTAACGGAGCGGATGCCGATGGTGATTCGTTAACCTTCACCAGCAACAACACTGCCATCTTTCCAATTTCTTCATATAATAGCACCGCGGCAAGGTTAAGCTTCACTCCGAATCAATCGCTGGTTGGAAATCATTCCATTCGAATAACCGTACAGGACGTGTTTAATGCCAATGCATCCGAATCCTTCGTGTTCACCGTCAACAATACAAATGATGCCCCTGTGCTAGGTACAATCAATCTCACCAATCCTCCGATTGTAGTAAACAAAAGTACATATAAGGTAATCAACGCCAGTGACAATGACTTCTTCCTGCCTGGAAGCGGAGAGAACCTAACCTTCAGTGTTTCGTTCAACACCACCCATATCCCGTTCAACTTTACAACACTATTCAACAGCTCGGCAAATGAATCGATTGGGATCTTAAACATTACTCCCATTGAAGCGAATATCTCCCGATACCGAATCAATATATCAGTAAAAGATCAGATGGGGGCCGTAGCTTGGCGAACGTATGATTTTGACATTTTTAATCAGACGCAAAGGCCGAACATTACAGCAATCAAACCTTATGGTCAACCTTTGAACAGTACAACCGTACATGCGTTTAGAAACACGAATGACTTCAACAGTTCCATCACAAACATTACTTTACAAGAGAACAGTAGCACCCAATTCAATGTTTCAGTAATTGATGATTTCACCCTACCATCCCTATTACATTTCTATTGGATGGTGAATAATTCATTAGTGAACCAGAACCAAAGCATCAACCGAACATATGGCTTTTTCTCAGCCGGTCAAGAGAATATAACATTATTCGTTGAAGATTCAACCTTAGAGAATAGTAGCTGGACTTGGATGGTCACCATCAATGACACCAATCGTGGCCCTCAACTAAAAAATCCATTAGATAATATTTCTGTAAGTGGTACAACGACATTCTCAAATTACTTATATCAAAGAAGCAATATCAAATACATAGACCCGGATGACGACACAAACGAGGATGGCCAGATCTCTGGAAGCGAAACAAATCAGCTGAATTTCAATGTGACAGAGTGTGATAAAGCGACTCTTACTATATCTGGAACCGACCTGAGTGTGGCAGCTACTGATGTCGGGTCTTGCAATGTTATCTTCACCGCTTATGATTCAGGCGACTTGATAAATGTAAGTAATGAAGTCACGATCAATATAAGCTCGATAGCAACTTCAACAAGCGCCTCCACTTCGACAACGACAACGACAACAACAACTATTATCTCTGGAGGAGGGGGAGGAGGGGGTACAACGATTATTCCAACAAGAAGGGAGATCAAGCATCCGTTCAACTTAATAATCCCTCAAATTGTGAGTTACATTGAGAACAACACCGTATATGTTCCTATCCAAGTGAATAACAGCATGGGAACAGACATTTATGGGATCAATTTCTCAGCTACGACCAACGAAACAGGGGTTGTCTT
This sequence comes from uncultured Methanosarcinales archaeon, assembly GCA_964404345.1. Classification (GTDB taxonomy): domain Archaea; phylum Nanobdellota; class Nanobdellia; order Woesearchaeales; family SM23-78; genus JBBSWA01. The sequence continues at coordinate 1,746 of CAYOJS010000074.1, read as the reverse complement.
TAAATTTGTCCCTCCGCGCATGGAATTACTGAAAGACAACCAAATGAACGGAACAATGCTAAAAATATCCAATTTCACGTTTGGTAAAAATTTTGCTGTGGAAGTGAAAGCCCAATCAGAAATACCTGTTTTGCAAGATACAGCCGAACTACTTGTCATCTCAGAGGGTACGATTAAATATGCAGAGGAAGTAAAGACCCGAATTAGTGTGGCAGAGAGTTTACTCAAAGAAAACTTAGAGTGCCGTGAATTGAATGAATTGCTAGATCGGGCCAAAGAGTACAGTCGTAAATTTAAATATCAAGAGGCCTTGCAATATGTAGATGCTGCCATCAACGGTTGTAAATACCTAATTGCAAAGACTCGTAAAACATTGGAAGAGCCGAAGAAGTTGACGTTGGAATACGGAGACCCCGTCAAGATTTTCTATGTTTCTTCTTCCTTTTTACTGATCGTATTGATAGGAGCCGCCATTGCCTGGGAGATTAAGCTACGAAAGACAGACAAGTTACAAAAGCTCAAGGCAGAGGAGCTTCGCATTCAGCGGTTCTTCAAAAAATGACGTATCCATTTAGCCCTTTAAGGTTAATCAATCAAGAAACAGGAGTGGAAAGCACATTGTATAAGTCATTAATTTGTTGGTAATAACGAGCTTTGTCTGCCTCTTCAAGCTGTCCATAATAAGCCATAAGCTGTTGATAAGTCGCACGGGCAGTTTCAAAGTTTTTGCCCTGGATCTCGCTTTTAAGACGCGGAAGGAGTTCCTCTATTTTTTGTTGGACGGTCGTTGTTTGATGGTTCGAAAAGTGCCCACTTAAGTTATGGAAGAGGTTTTTCAAGGGTAATTTTTCCCAAAAGTGAACCATAGAAGAGGGAGTTTCTTGATCCAATAAGTTTTCAACAATGTGTTGAAAAACCTCAAGCTGACGGCGGGTTTCATGAGGGTGACTTTTGTCAGAAAGATATTCCACTGCCGCAATATGGTCTAAGATCGCGTCCAGTTGCTGTCGAGCCGTCTCCGTAAGATAGATCTTTTTAAGCTCGATACGCAATTCGCTAACTGTGAATTCGTAGTTAAGATTTAAATATTGTTTAAAAAAATTTTTGACGAGATTATAAAAGTCACTGTCTTCATAAAATCCTTGTTGATGGGTAGCTTCGATTTTAGAGAGGGTTTCTTGGCGGAGTTGAAGCCGAAGAAAAGCCGCTTCGCTAGGGTCACCTCTTTTCTCTTCCATACAACATTTTAGAGGTGGGCCGTTATATAAATATAGCGAAAGGTGCGCCTTTAAAGGCGGAGTCCTGCTTATGAAAAGGTTTTTATAGGGGGGGTTCTATGAAAAAGAAATGGAAGTTATAGAGGTTAAAAAGGAAGTTCAGTTCCTAACACCTAAAATCGACAAAGAGATAACGAAGAAAGTAGAGCAATACGCAGAAAAATTCAATCAGCTTCGTAGAGAAATCGAAAAAAGTGTTATCGGGCAAAAAGAGTCTGTAAATAGCCTATTGGAATCATTAATGGCCAATGGCCATGTTCTGGTAGAGGGTGTACCAGGAATTGGCAAGACCTTACTCGTAAAAACCATAACGCAAGTAACAGGTTGCGTGTTTTCTCGTATTCAGTTCACGCCGGACTTACTTCCTACTGATATCGTCGGCATTACGACGTATGAAGAGGGTCGCGGCTTCTTCACGATCAAAGGTCCGATTTTCGCCAATTTCGTCTTAGCGGATGAAATAAACAGA
>CAYOJS010000073.1:0-7967 GCA_964404345.1 uncultured Methanosarcinales archaeon | reverse complement strand
CGTTCCGAAGTTGCGTTGGAAGCTGATACCGCTAAACAAGCCGATAAGTAACCGTCCACGGCTTCCATAGTCCACATTGAAGGCTACTTTGTTGGCCGCGTCAAAGCCAAAGCCTAAGCGGTAATCGGAAGGAATGCCTAAGGAAGAATCGCCCGGTTGTCGGCTGAAGGTTAAGTCTCCACCACCAAATAAGGTGTTGTCCAGCCCGAATTTTTGAAAGATGTTTTTGATGCTGACATCGATATCGCCCCGACGGTCGGCTCCGACGGAAATGTCATTGTCGCATTCGAAGATGCCTCCAAACGTTCCAAAGCCGATATTGCCGATGCTAATGCCACACGTGCCACGAGCAAGAGTATTGGGGTTAATGCCAAAGACTTGTATCATTAAGGGATCGTAACCGGATAGGTAAATGCCGCCTCGGGCAAAGCTGCTGCCGGTATTGGCGACTTTGACATTGACATGGAAGCGATTGTCCTGAGTATCTGAATAATAATAAATCTTGTCGGGGGGGTTTCCTTTGTCAGCAAAGCTGAGGGCCACGCTACGGATGCCTTCAAAGTATTTACGCTCTTCAGGGGGAGGGGGTGCTCCACCCAGGGTGCAGGACGTAGCGATGATGACTAAGAGAAGTAAGAAGAAAACGACCAGCCTCTTTTCCATCGTGAATTTCTAGGGAGCATGGTATATAAAGTTTGCGAGAATCAGGCTCTGTCCGGAATGGGTCGAATCTGTATACTGTTTCTTTATAGCTTAGAGGAGCGTCTTAATCGCTAGTATAGCTTTTTCTACGATTCCGGACAGAGCCGAAAATATATCTTAATAGTATCTCTGTTGCTTCTGATGCAACAGGATAATGATGCCTCCCAGGATGCCTAAGAGAGCAACAATAATATAAAACAGGTCTCCAGTAAGGTCCAAGGGGAGATTGATGAATTGAAGTTTGACGTTTAAGGAGAGGATCCCAACGAGAATCAAGCCGATGCCCACGGCACTGCTAAGAAGGTGGCTTTGCTGATGCTGTCCATACCCATACGACATGACTCTTTCTTACCTTGTACTATTTATATGTTTTTTGCTGAATAAAAGGAAGTATAACCCAGCTAATTTAGTCTCCTCACTGAAAGAGGGTTTAAGATGGGGAAATCATCTGGCCATTCATGCTGTAAAATCATAGTGTTATAGATTTCAGCAGCTGCAAAGTAGTCAGGTTCAGCCGTGGTCAGCCCTCTCGTATTTCTAAGTAAATCGCTAGCATCAGACAAGGAAATAGCTAGGGCCTCTAAATCGCCATTTTGATGATAAGTGTCTCTAATTTCATTCATTTGTTCTTAGTAACTGGGATGCATTCATAGCTTTCTGAAAAGCAGGGCCTTTTTTAAACTTAACCAGAGGCACAAGGGGCTTTTCCCTATCCTCAAAAGAGCAAAGCTTTAAAAACAAAAGGCCTGTCCAGCCCTGTATGGCAATCGTTGGCTTTAGTTTTACAAAGATGCTCGCGGAGCGCAAGAAGCCGATTCGGGGCAAGATCACGATTAATAATACCGTCACCTTGGTGGAAGTGGAAGATAACGAACTCCCTGTGGAAGCAAAGGGAAAGAGTTTGAAGATTCTATTTGGTTTCTCAACAAAGTACGAGCCCGAAGCAGGAAGTATTGAATTGAATGGGGAAATCATTTACTTGGATGAAGAAAAAAAGGTCAAAGAAGCCTTGAAGCAATGGAAGTCCAACAAGACCCTGCCCAATGATACCACAGAAGAAATATTAAACACCGTATTGGCCAAGTGCCACATTCAGGCCGTCATCATCAGTAGGGACATTAGCTTACCGCCTCCCGTAGCCATTCCCAAGATTGGCATTGCCGCCGCTCCGGATGCACCTGAGTCGAAGAAGAAGTAAATCTCACTGAATTGAGCTGATTTCTACAAAACTATTTAAATTTACGTCGTTTGCAGCGAGAATATGACAAATGAACTCAAGCTGAAAGTCGCCGAGGCTGTTCAGGATGATATCAATAAGGGTATTGTCCGGGTAGATAGCAATTTCATGCGCGAGATCGATATCAAGCCAGGGAATATCATTGAAATCAAGGGCGAGCGTAGCACAGTCGGCATTGTGGACCGCGCTCTTCCCGGAGACATTGGTTTGAACATCATCCGAATGGATCCCTTGATCAGGAGAAACGCAAAAACAACAATCGGTGAAATCGTCATGATCAAGAAGGCGGAAGTGAAGGAAGCCAAGAAGGTCATCATTGCTCCCGCAAGAAAGGGAATCATGATCCGCGCAAACCCGAGTATTTTCAAGCAAGGTCTTTTAGGCCGTGCCGTCAAAAAAGGGGATTTAGTATCATTGGGTGGAGCGCGCAGGAGAAGAACGACCTTATCTGACAATCCCTTCTTTGAAGACATGTTCAGTATGTTGGATGATACCATGTTGGGCTTTGGCCTTGGAGATCTAAAGTTCGTCGTGGTAGACGCCCAACCTGGCCCTGTGGCACTCATCACCGATCAAACAAAGGTGGATTTCAATCCAGAGGCTGTGGATTTCGAAGAGGAAAAAGTCATTGATATCACGTACGAAGACATTGGTGGTTTGAAAGAAGAGTTAAAGAAAGTGCGAGAGATGGTCGAACTTCCACTCAAGCATCCGGAGTTGTTCGAGCGTCTAGGGATCGAAGCGCCAAAGGGAGTCTTGCTGCACGGCCCGCCAGGCACAGGTAAAACCCTTTTAGCCAAAGCTGTCGCGAACGAAACCGATGCAAATTTCATCTTGATCAACGGTCCTGAGATCATGAGCAAATATTACGGTCAATCCGAAGAGAACTTGAGAAAAAAATTCGAAGACGCGCAGAAAAACGCACCGAGTATTATCTTCATCGATGAAATCGACGCCATTGCTTCCAAACGAGAAGAAGCCCGAGGCGAAGTAGAGCGAAGAGTCGTGGCACAGCTTCTAGCCATCATGGATGGTTTGAAATCACGGGGTAAAGTGATTGTCATTGCCGCCACAAACATTCCAAACTCTCTCGACCCAGCTTTGCGTCGTCCAGGTCGTTTTGACCGAGAAATAGAAATCGGCGTTCCATCTAAGGAAGGTCGCTTGACGATTATGAAGATTCATACGCGTAATATGCCTCTCGCGAAAAACGTCAGTTTGAAGAGGCTGGCCGAAATCACGCACGGCTTTGTCGGAGCAGACTTGGCTTCCTTGTGCAAGGAAGCAGCCATGGTTGTTTTGCGTCGTATCATTCCCGATTTGAATCTGAAAGAAGATGAAGAAATTCCAAATGAAGTGTTGGAGAAGTTAAGGATCAGTGCCGAGGACTTCTGGGAAGCTCTAAAGGTAGTCCGTCCGTCTGCCATGCGAGAAGTGTTGGTGGAAATACCTAACGTCAAATGGGCAGACATTGGCGGTTTGGAAAGCTTAAAACAAGAACTAATTGAAGCTGTGGAGTGGCCCTTGAAGCACAAGGAAGCTTTCACACGTATGGGAGTGAGCCCTCCGAAAGGCGTCCTCATCTACGGGCCGCCAGGCACAGGTAAAACCCTTTTAGCCAAAGCCGTCGCAAACGAGTCCGAGGCCAATTTCATTTTGGTAAAGGGTCCTGAAATGTTAAGCAAGTGGGTGGGAGAATCCGAAAAGGCCGTTCGAAAGATCTTTGAAAAAGCCCGCCAAACCAGTCCCACAATTATTTTCTTTGATGAAATCGATTCCATCGCTCCTCGAAGGGGCGAGAGCAGCGACAGTTACGTGACAGAAAGGGTCGTAAATCAGCTTCTCACCGAAATGGATGGTTTGCAAGAGTTAACCGATGTCGTAATCATTGCCGCCACGAACCGTCCAGACATCTTAGATACAGCCCTATTAAGACCGGGTCGTTTCGATCGCATCGTCATGGCACCTGTTCCTGACACCAAGGCACGAGAAGAAATTTTCAAGATTCACATAAAGAAGATGCCCTTAGATCCGGATGTGGACATGACAGAGGTCATTAAAAAAACAGAAGGATATGTGGGGGCAGACATCGAGAGTGTCTGTCGGGAAGCAGCCATTCTATCATTACGGGAAAGCATGGATGCCAAGACAGTAAAGATGGAGCATTTCAAGAAGGCCTTGGAGAAAGTGCGGCCTTCCGTCACAAAGGAAATCGAAAAGGCCTACGTAGACTTGGAGAAGCACTTCCGCTCTGCTAGGGCCAAGGAGATGAAAGACGACAAGCCCAGCTATTATGGATAAGGCAATTTCTCACTTCCAAAAGGGCAAAGGCTTAAAAACAACTTCTATGAACCCCAATAGATGACAAAACAGAGTTGCAATTACTTATAAAAAAGGGACATTATGAGCAAAAGATTCAAGATTCAAAGAACATCAGACCCTGTTCTAAATACCTTGGCTAGAGTTGCAGAAAGATGGAAGGGAAGGCGTATTAAACCTACTAGGTCGTGGCACAAAATAAGCCATCATCCAACGCTAGAATTCTTAGCCTTGACAGAAGTGACATCTCATTCAGACATGGCTGCCGAAGCAACTAAAGGTGTAATTAGAGATATGCCAACAAGGATAACCTATCCTGACAAAGTCATAGTGGCAGAGGTTAGAGTCGGAGATAAAGCAGGAACTGGCGTTAACTATTCCGCTAGTTATGTTGCCACAGTTGATGGCCTAAGAGCACTTGATCCTTTGATAGATGATCTCATTAGAAATTCTGTAGGGCCTGCTGCAAATGATTTTTATGACCGCATAGGGAGGTGTTATTGTAGTGGAGAGCCTTCTCTTAAGCTTTTAGAACCGGTCGCACCACAAAGGCACCTTGCAGAAATTCCTGATTTCAGACACCCTTCAAAGAGGATAAGAGAGGTTTTGAAAAGATGTTCGGCCTTACTAAATCATAATCCTGCTGTTAGAAGTTCGAGGGTTAGTGCCGACGTTATCAGAGAAGAAACGCGATATGTTAACTCCGAAAGCACCGTAATAAGAGACTGGTATTACGGTATTAGCTTTCTGTTTGAAGCTGTAATTGAAGATAAAGATGGCAGGCGATACGAGTTTTTTGATAGGATACAATTTCCAACTGCAATCCCTTCTCTTACTAAGCGTTGCGAACACGCTGCTAGGAGAGTTATGAGAGCTGCACTAGAACGCGTTGATTGCCCAAAAATAAAGCCAGGTGTTTACCACATTCTGTGCACTCCTGGCGCTATGACCACATTTATTCATGAACAAGTGACAGGCCACCAGGCAGCCTCAAATGAGATACTAAATAGCGATTCAAGTGTGCTAGGCATGGATAATTTAGGAGCGGTTGTTGGAAACACAAATCTCAGCATTTTTTCAGATCCACAACTAAGAAGACGTAGAGCGCAATGTAGCTGGGGAGGTTATGGTTTTGACTGTGAAGGCGTTCCTGCCACAAGAGTACCACTGATAGTAGACGGAAAATTGGTTGGTCTTCTTGCGGACAGAAGCGATGCTGCGATTATTAATGAAGAGCTAGCAAGAAGGTATGGTCTAGATTTTCCTTATAAAATCGTGCCAGGTGCCGCGAGAATGGATCTGCATTTCTATCAAGGAACTCCAGAATTGCTTCCTCCCATGCCTAGATCTAGTAACATAGAAGTAACCTGGAATCCTCAAGATAGTCCAAGAAATCACCGGCAATTAATGGAAAGATTCTTAACTTTACTTACGCAAACTGGACAACCAGGATTATATTTGACAGATATCGGTGCACCAGGTTCTTGTAATCCTAGTGAAGGAGTCTTTCGTGCAGATGCTGCAGCAACATATTTAGTCGACATGAATGGGAAAATGACTCCTGTAGGACCAACATTTGCAGTGGGCACATCAATAAGAACTCTGCAAGACATAGTAACTATAGGTACATCTAGGATTTATGTACCTCATCGTTGTGGAGTAGAAACAGAAGAAGGCAACGCTTATGTGCGACAAGGTATGTTAGTTGGTCCGGGCATAATAAAAAACGTCGAGATGCGTCCATTCTTACCAGTACGACAATGATTTTAAGCTTGCACCTGATTAACCATTCCAAACTTTTATAAACCCTCTTTTCATTCCTTTCGGCCGTATGGACTCGATTTTTAAGAAGAACACCCGTAATGCCAAATTCGAGGAGATTTTGGGCCAAAATGAGGTCAAGGCTCAGCTCAAGTCCGCGTTGTTGATGGATCGTCACATCATTCTGGTTGGTCAGCCTGGAATTGGTAAAACAACGCTCGCAAAGAACGTGTCCAAGCTTCTTCCAGAGATTACAGTGAATGATTGTTCATTCCATTGTGATCCTTCCGAGCCTGTTTGTCCATCCTGTACAGAAGCAAAGGAGAAGAAGAAAAAGATCCCAATGAAAAAGCTTTCAGGGGAGGAGTTGTTCATTCGTGTGCAGGGCAGTCCTGATCTCACAGCCGAAGATCTTTTAGGTGACATAGACCCTATCAAGGCCTTAAAATTCGGTCCGATGTCCACACAGGCATTCTCGCCGGGTAAGATTTTCAAGGCCAATCAGGGGATCTTGTTTTTCGATGAAGTTAACAGGTGTTCAGAAAAATTGCAAAACGCGCTGTTGCAAGTCTTGGAAGAACGTCGAATAACTCTTGGAACCTACAGTTTTGATTTCAAGGCGGATTTTGTGTTCATCGGAACCATGAATCCAGATGATGCCAGTACAGAGCCGTTAAGCGATGTTTTCCTGGATCGTTTTGATTTCATTTACATGTCATATCCGGAAAACGTGGACATCGAAGTGGAAATCGTGAAGGAGAAAGGTAAAAAGTTAATTGAGTTCCCCGACAGACTACTACTTTCAGTGATCAATTTCATCCGTGAACTTCGCGCAGACAGGGGCATTGATAAAAAGCCCGGTGTCCGCGCCAGTCTGGGCCTGTACGAGCGCTCACAGTCCAATGCTCAAGTACATGGAAGAAACATTGTCACAGTCAAGGATGTGAAAGATGTCTTAATCTCCGTCCTAGGCCATCGAATCAGTTTAAAACCCTCGATAAAATACTTGCAAACCCCGAATAATTTCTTGCTGGAGAAGTTTGCAAATGTGGAAGAGGAGATGGGTGGTTCTCTTTGACAGCGAATCTGACCCTTTCTCCAGTGTAACGTTTCAAAAGTCTGCTACCATTGAAGAGCTCAGTGGGAAATTAGCTTCTCAAGATGATGAAGATAAACTTATGCATACCGTTCTAGAAGGCGATAAAGACGCTTTGGATGAAGGTAAAATCATCACGGAAAGCATCAATCAGTCCTTGGGCAGTTTCACGCCTGATCTTATGTTTAAGAACATGGTGAAGGATTTCAAGAATGCCAAGCAATTGTATGGTGAAACACTGATTCGTCTTTTGGCAGGCTACGATCCAGAGTACGTGCAAAAGAACATTTCCATTCCAGAGTTCCAGCGTCAAGTCCAGTCAAATATGGAGAAAAAGGTAAAGGACTTGAAAGAAAAGGATTTATTGGATAAGGACGGCGTCGTAACAGAAAAAGCTCTCACGGTCAGTTCCCTAGTACTATATCTAGAAGAGCTTCGTCACATCATTCCCAAGGGCTTTGGGGAGAAAAAGGAAAAAAAGCGTGACTTATATGGTGACAGAGAAGGAATCACCAGTTATCATAAGTCTCGCTACCGAGACATTGCCATCCGCCCAAGTATTAAAACAGCGATTCGCAGGCATCATCAAGAACTTGAAAAAGAGGACTTGCGGATCTTTGAGCGCAGAAAAAAGGGAAAGATCAGTATCATTTACGCGCTTGATGCCTCAGGGAGCATGAAAGGCCAAAAAATAAATGTGAGCAAGAAGGCTGGCATTGCCTTGGCTTTCAAGGCCATTGAGGAAAAGAACAAAGTGGGGTTGATTGTGTTCGGAGATGAAGTCAAGGTTGCAGTGGAGCCAACGCTGGATTTCAAGTCTTTACTGCATGAGTTGATTCAAGTGCGAGCTTC